>JAIHVJ010000111.1 GCA_022720335.1 Collinsella sp. | reverse complement strand
AATAAGGAGTCCTACCATGAAGCAGGGTATCCATCCCCAGTATGTCGAGTGCACGGTGACGTGCTCCTGCGGCAACACCTTCAAGACGCACGCTACCGTGTCCGAGATGAAGGTCGAGCTTTGCAACGAGTGCCACCCGTTCTACACCGGCCAGCAGAAGTTCGTCGACACCGGTGGACGCGTCCAGCGCTTCGCCGACAAGTTCGGTGGCGCCGCTGCCGCCCAGCTCAAGAAGGCCGAGGAGGCCAAGGCTGCCAAGGCCGCCAAGGCTGCTGAGGCCGAGGCCGCTCGCAAGGCCGCCGCTGAGGCTAAGGCTGCCGAGAAGGCTAAGCGTGCCGCTAAGTTTGCCGAGGAGGCTGCCAAGCAGGCTGCCGAGGCTCCCGCAGAGGCTCCCGTCGAGGAGGCCGCTGCCGAGGCCGAGACCACCGAGGCTGCTGAGTAAATAGCTCGCCGAGGACACACTCGCATTCATGGCATGAGGGCCGCGCATCCATTTGGGTGCGCGGCCCTTTTCTATTTGATACAAACCAACTTGTCCCCCTGGCACCAATTGGCGCATCGCAGGACAGGTTGGTTTGCGCCAAAAGGCAGGATGAGCGGCGTTTGCCCAGATAAAATCTGCCAAAATAAACCTGTCCCTTTTTGGCAGGTTGGTCGTAGTTATTACGTGGCGGTCGAGGTCGACCGTATGGGGCGCGCCTTGTTTGGCTAAAGTACAATTATCTGTGTTTAACTCGCCCGCAGCTGCACGGCGTGGGCGATGGCCAAAAAGGAAAACCACATGGGATTCATGTCAAAGCTGCTGTCCTTTGGATACGATAAGGACCTTAAGCGCTACTACAAGATCGTCGACCAGATCAACGGTCTTGAGCCCCAGTTTGAGAAGATGACCGAGGAGGAACTCCGCGGCCAGACCGATAAGTTCCGCGAGCGTTACGCCAACGGCGAGTCGCTCGACGACATGCTCCCCGAGGCCTTTGCCACCGTGCGTGAGGCTTCCAAGCGCACCATGGGTATGCGCCACTTTGACGTGCAGCTCATTGGCGCCATGGCGCTGCACGAGGGCCACATCGCCGAGATGAAGACCGGCGAAGGTAAGACCCTCGTCTCCACGTTGGCCGGCTATCTCAACGCTATTGCCGGCAAGGGCGTGCACGTCGTTACTGTCAACGATTACCTTGCCAAGCGCGACTCCGAGTGGATGGGCCGCATCTATAAGTACCTGGGCATGACCGTCGGTCACCCCGCTGATCATCTCGGGCGCTGGCACCAAGTCCGCCAGTACCTACAAGGACTTCGCGCGTGCCGTGCGTGGCCTTGAGCGCGGCGAGGACGTGTCGCACGACATGCTCACCGCCACCGAGGACGTTGAACCCACGGGCGACTACGTCATGGACGAGGCCAAGCACACCATTGCCGCCACCGAGCGCGGCCTTAAGAAAATCGAGCGCCGCCTGGGTATCGATGACATCTACGCCGACCTTTCGGGTCAGCTGGTCAACCACCTGCAACAGGCGCTGAAGGCCCAGTACATGTTCCACCGCGACAAGCAGTATGTGGTCACCAACGGCGAGGTCAAGATCGTCGACGAGTTCACCGGCCGCATTATGGAAGGTCGCCGCTATTCTGAGGGCCTGCACCAGGCCATCGAGGCCAAAGAGGGCGTGCTCGTACGCGAGGAGAACCAGACCCTGGCCACCATCACCCTGCAGAACTACTTCCGTCTGTATGACAAGCTCTCCGGCATGACCGGCACGGCACTTACCGAGGATGCCGAGTTCCGCGAGATCTACAAGCTGCCCGTCGAGGTCATCCCCTCCAACAAGCCTGTGCAGCGCGTGGACCACGAGGACCTGGTATATCGTACCATCCAGGCCAAGTACAACGCCGTTGCCGACGACGTCGAGCGACGTCACGCCAAGGGACAGCCGGTCCTGGTGGGCACCGTCTCCATCGAAAGCTCCGAGAAGCTGTCCGCCGCCCTCACCAAGCGCGGCATCGCGCACGAGGTTCTCAACGCCAAGCATCACGAGCGCGAGGCCCACATCGTTGCCCAGGCCGGACGCTACGGCGCCGTGACCATCGCTACTAACATGGCCGGTCGTGGTACCGACATCCTGCTGGGCGGCAACCCCGACGAGCTGGTGCGCGAGCGCCTTGAGTACGAGGGCCTGACCATGGAGGACGTGACGCCCGAGCAGCTCGAGCAGTTTAACGCCGAGGCAAAGGAGACCTGCAAGGCCGAGCGCGAGCGCGTGCTTGCCGCCGGCGGCCTGACCGTTATCGGCACCGAGCGCCATGAGTCTCGCCGTATCGACAACCAGCTGCGTGGCCGTTCCGGCCGTCAGGGCGATCCGGGCGAGACCCAGTTCTACTTGTCGCTCGAGGACGACCTCATGCGCCTGTTCGGCGGCGACAAGATGGACCGCGTCTCCAAGATGATGGTCACGGCCGACATGGGCGACGACATGCCCATCCAGCACAAGATCATCTCCAAGGCCGTCGAGAGCGCCCAGCACAAGGTCGAGAGCATCAACTTCTCCATGCGTAAGAGCGTCCTTGAGTACGACGACGTCATGAACAAGCAGCGCCAGGTCATCTACGCCGAGCGCAATAAGATTCTGGACGGCAAGGACCTGACCGACCACATCACCGAGGTCATGCACGATACCGTCTACCGTTGCGTGCAGGAGTTCTGCACCAAGGACAGTCACGATGGTGAGCGCGACCTGGAGGGCCTGCGCAAGTGGGTTGTGGAGCTCACCGGCCACATCGATACGCCCGAGTTCCCCGACGAGGACTTTGAGGCCCTGGCCGCCGACGTCTTGGCATATGTCGAGAAGTGCTACAACACAAAGGCCGGGCGTCTGGGCGAGGACCTGATGCGTGAGCTCAACACCCAGGTTATGCTGCGCGTCATCGACACCCGCTGGATGAACTACCTGCAGGAGATGGACTACCTTAAGACCGGTATCGGCCTGCGCGGCTTTGGCCAGCGCGACCCGCTGGTCGAGTACAAGACCGAGGCCTACAGCGCGTTCCAGATGCTCGTCGACACCATGTACGAGGATTACCTGCGCACCGTCTTGCGCATCGAGATCAAGGCTGCCCCGCGTGCCGTGGAGCACAAGGAGGAGCCCGCGCTCGAGGGCGCCCAGTTCTCGGGTCCTGCCGAGGTCGATGGCGACAACGGCGACTTGGTGCTGCGCAAGCAGGCACAGGTGCAGGCCCGCACGGCTGTCCAGGGTGGACCGGCTGCCGTCAACAATGGTGGCAAGGTGACCACCTATCGCAAGTCCGAGAGCGACGATCCGTACGTCAACGTCGGCCGCAACGATCCGTGCCCCTGCGGTAGCGGTAAGAAGTTTAAGCACTGCCACGGCAGGAATCGTTAATGGCAGAGGCTTTAGAGGTAACGCCCGCCGAGCTGGACGCGTTTGCGGACCGGCTCGGCGAGGTCGAGTCGTATCTCCATCTGGACGAGAAGCGCATCCGCGTGACCGAGCTCGAGGCCAAAAGCGTGGCTCCCGGCTTTTGGGATGACGCCGACGCCGCTCGCGCCACCATGGAGGAGATCGCGCGCGCCAAGGAAGACATCGCCGCCGTGGATACAGCGCGCGGCGAGCTTTCCGATGCCCGCGCGGCGCTGGAGCTTGCCGAGGAGATGGGGGATGACCCCGACGCCGCTGCCCTTCGTGAGGAGGCTGCGGCTACGGCAGAGCGCCTGGCCCGCGCCATCGACGAGCTTGAGCTTTCGAGCTGGTTTACCGGTGAGTTCGATCACGGCGATGCCATTGTGACCATCAAGCCCGGACAGGGTGGCCTGGAGGCCCAGGACTGGACCTTCATGCTCTTTAAGATGTACATGAAGTACTGTCAGCGTCGCGGCTGGAAAGTCACCATCAACGACTGTCCCGCGGCCGAGGTCATCGGCATCGATCGCGCGACCTTTACCGTCGAGGGCAAGGACGCGTTCGGTATGCTGCGCGCCGAGGCCGGTGTGCATCGCCTGGTGCGCATTAGCCCCACCGACGACAAGAAGCGCCGCCAGACCACGTTTGCCGGCGTCGAGGTCATCCCCGTGCTGCCCGACGATATCGACATCGAGATCAGCCCCGACGATATCCGTGTGGACGTGTACCATGCGAGCGGCCCGGGCGGTCAGGGCGTCAACACCACCGACTCCGCCGTACGCGTGACGCATTTTCCCAGCGGCATTGTGGTCACCTGCCAAAACGAGCGCAGTCAGATTCAAAACAAGGCCGCGTGCATGCAAATCCTTAAGGCTCGCCTGTACGAGATTGAGCTCGAGAAGCGCGCTGAGGCGCTCGATGAGATTCGCGGACCCAAGACTACCATCGGTTTTGGCAACCAGATTCGCAGCTACGTGCTCTACCCGTACCAGATGGTCAAGGACCTGCGCTCGGGCGTGGAGACCAGCAACGTCGAGGCCGTTCTCGACGATGGCGATCTGGATCCGTTTGTGATCGGCTACCATCGCTGGGCGACTGGCAACGCCGATGCGGAAGGCTCAGGTGCCTAGGCACATGGTAGGCTCCGGGTCGATGCGAACACTTCGCAGGGGTGGTATTTGCTCGGTGAATCGGTAGAATCGAATACAGCAAGAAGTTCAAAGCGCACTCGTTTGGGTGCGCTTTTTTGAGGGAGGCAGCATGGCATATCGTCTGGACATCAAGCGCATTCTTTCGCTGAACTTCTTTCACGATCTGCCCAAGATTATGCTGGGCTGCGCTCTGGCCGCTATCGCGACGGATCTATTTTTGATTCCCAACGGTCTTGCTGCCGGCGGCGTTACGGGTCTCGCCACGATTATCCAGGCGGTCGGCGCCTCGCATGGCATCTCGCTGCCTGTCGGTATTCAAACCATCGTGATGAATGCCTTGCTGCTGCTGGTCGTTATGCGCGAGGGTGGCATGTTCTACGTGGTCCAGACGGCGACGGGCTTTGTGCTGCTGGGTTTCTTCACCGACCTGTTTGCTCCGTTTGTGGCGCCGCTGGCACATGCCGACCTGATGCTGCCCGCTATGTGGGGCGGCATTATCACGGGCATCGGCTACGGCATGGTGCTGCGCGCCGGTGCCAACACTGGTGGCTCAGACACCATCGGTCAGATTATCTCGCGCAACACATCGCTGCCGGTTGGCTCGACCGTCATGGCGATTGATGTTGCCGTGTGCGCGCTGTCGGCCCCGGTCTTCTCGGTCGAAAACGCGCTGTATGCGGGCCTTTCGATGGTCATTAGCGGCTACGTGATTGATGCCGTGGTCGACGGCGGCAACAGACGCCGTATGGTACTCATCATCTCGGACAAGTTTCCCGATATTGCGGCCGACATCATGTATGGCCTGGGTCGCGGCTGCACCAAGTTTAAGGCGACCGGCATGTACTCGGGTGCCGAGAAGCCGGTGATCATGGTCATTGTGAGCCGTCGCGAGCTCAACACGCTCAAGACCATTGTGCGCGAGCGCGACCCGCGTGCCATTGTGACGGTCGCCGACGTTACGGAGACCTTCGGTGAGGGCTTTAAGGACATTAACGCATAGGGCCGACTGCGTTCCATCCAAAAGACGTTCACATTGGTAAACCGTTTCATCAGCGGTTCTGCCTGCTCAATTGTTCAAATAATGATAAATACTCTGGTAAAGCTTCCAGTTTCCAGCATAATGAATGGCGTACGTGCATCGCGGCTGGGTTGGGACGACCTTCTGTGCCGTGCGCATCTTGTCTAAAGAGGATGAAAGGAAGGCACAATGAGCGACGAAGAGCTCAAAAAGGTTGCCAACGAGGTAAGGAAGGGCATCGTCACCGGTGTGCACGCTGCCAAGTCCGGCCATCCGGGCGGTTCGCTCGGCGCTGCCGACATCATGACCTATCTGTACTTTGAGGAAATGAACGTCGACCCGGCCGACCCCCGCAAGGCCGACCGCGATCGCTTCGTGCTTTCCAAGGGTCACTGCGCGCCTGGACTGTACGCCGTACTCGCCGAGCGCGGATTCTTCCCCAAGGAGGATCTCGAGACGCTGCGCCACATCGGTAGCCACCTGCAGGGCCATCCCAACATGAACGACACCCCGGGCGTCGACATGTCCACCGGCTCGCTCGGTCAGGGCATCTCCGCCGCCGTGGGCATGGCCGTTGCCGCCAAACACTGGGGCGACGACTATCGCACCTACGCCCTGCTGGGCGACGGCGAGAGCGAGGAGGGCCAGGTCTGGGAGGCCGCCATGTTTGCCGGCAACCAGCAGCTCGATAACCTCTGCGTTATCGTCGACCACAACGGCCTGCAGATCGACGGCCCCGTCGAGGAGGTCAACGACCCCATGCCGCTCGCCGACAAGTTCCGCGCCTTCAAGTTCCATGTGGTGGAGCTCGCCGACGGCAACGATTTCGATCAGATCCGCGCCGCCTTTGCCGAGGCCCGCGCCACCAAGGGTCAGCCGACCGCCATTATCGCCGAGACCATGAAGGGCAAGGGCGTCTCCTTTATGGAGAACCAGGTGGGTTGGCACGGTAAGGCCCCCAACGATGAACAGTTCGAGCAGGCCATGGCAGAGCTCACGGCCGCCGGAGAGGAGCTCTAGGATGGCAGACGTCAAGAAAATCGCCACGCGCGTAAGCTACGGCGAGGCCCTCGTCGAGCTCGCCAACGAGCACGACGACTTCGTGGTCCTCGACGCCGATCTGGCCGCCGCCACGCAGACCGGTAAGTTTAAGGCCGCCTGCCCCGACCGTTTCTTTGACGTGGGCATCGCCGAGAGCAACCTGATGGGCGTCGCCGCCGGCATCGCGACTACCGGCCGTGTCGCCTTCGCGAGCTCCTTCGCCATGTTCGCTGCCGGCCGCGCCTTCGAGCAGGTCCGCAACTCCATCGGCTACCCGCACCTCAACGTCAAGATCGGCGCCACGCACGCCGGCATCTCGGTGGGCGAGGACGGCGCCACGCACCAGTGCTGCGAGGACATCGCGCTCATGCGCGTCATCCCCGGCATGACCGTTATCGTCCCGGCCGACGACGTGGAGGCCCGAGCCGTGACGCGCGCCGCCTACGAGTGCGACGGCCCCGTGTACATGCGCTTCGCCCGTCTGGCCTCGCCGGTCATCAACGACCCCGAGACCTATAAGTTCGAGTTGGGCCGCGGTATCGTCATGCGCGAGGGCGCCGACGTGACCATCGTCGCCTGCGGTCTGATGGTCGGCGAGGCCCTCGAGGCCGCCGAGCAGCTCGCTGCCGAGGGCATCGACGCCGAGGTCATCAACATGCACACCATCAAGCCCATCGATGCCGACCTGATCGTCAAGAGCGCCACCAAGACCGGCCACGTCGTGACCGTCGAGGAGCA
>JAIHVJ010000439.1 GCA_022720335.1 Collinsella sp. | reverse complement strand
CGGGAATCGGCTTGCCGGCAAGGCGAAACTCACAATCAAAGTCATCTTCGATGAGATACCGACCTGGTCGCTCGGCGGCCCAGCTCAGTAGCGCATAGCGACGCGCAATACTCGTCACAAGGCCGGTCGGATACTGATGAGACGGCATCAAGTGAAGGACATCGGTCCCGCTTTTCTGCAGAGTGCTCAAGTCCACGCCCTCATCATCCAACGGGATATGTCGTACTTGGCAGCCCATAGCCTGATAGATACGCGTCAGACGCAAATAGCCCGGGTCCTCAACGGCATACACCTTGTCGGCTCCAAGCAACTGAACCAACATGGTATCGAGCAGCTGGGCGCCTGCACCGATAACAATGTTGTTGGGGTCGACATTCATGCCCCTTGTCCCACGCAGATGGTGAGCAATTGCGCGTCGCAGCCGAGCGGTGCCCTGCGCCGGTGCGGGCGAAAAGATTTCGCGCTCATCTTCGGATGCCAGCGTCGCCCGTAGTGCGCTTTGCCAAAGCCGCGCCGCCTCCAAAGCGGAAGGAGAAAGTGCATCGAACAGCTCGACCTGTCCGTTGACATCATGCGCGCTGAGGCCCACAGAGACGGTATCTCGGTCGATGCCCTGCGAAGCCAAAGGCAAAACCGGTGCATCCGGAAGCTTGCAAGCGTAGTAGCCACGACGCGGCATTGAGCAAATATAGCCCTCGGCAAGTAACTGGCTATATGCATTCTCGATGGTAATGACACTGATTCCCAGATGACTGGCAAAGGCGCGCTTAGACGGAAGATGCTCCCCCGCCACAATACGTCCAGCAACAATATCATCTCGAATTTGCTGGTAAACATACTCATAAAGCGATGCTTCGCCGCGTTTTTCCAAATTGTAGTCAAGCATGAGTTTGCCACCTGACCTTATCGAGCTGTTCAATCTGGTATTAGGCTGACCTTATTATTATCTCGAAAACTGAGTATTTTGCCATACCCAGCTCCCCGATAGGATGTTCCGTCAAGCAATGCACATGCCAACCAAGGGAGCAACCATGGCAGAACAGACCAGCAAGGCCGATCGCGTCAAACTCAATCGCGA
>JAIHVJ010000438.1 GCA_022720335.1 Collinsella sp. | reverse complement strand
CTCCTCGTGGTAGACGATTCCCGCGTTGCTACCGGCCGTCACCACGCGCTCGGACAGGCGGTTCACAAACGAGTTCTCGCCCTGCATGCACAGCGAGTCGTAGCGCCCCTCGGCCACCTGGTCCACGATCACCGCGACGTCGTCCGGATCGATCGGGCAGCTGCGGTAAACCCCCTCGGCATCAAAGCAGTGCTGACCCGAAAGCGTGATGTACGCATCCCAACCAAGATCGAACAGCCAATCGGGCATCTGATAGGTCGGGCGACCCGTGGCGATCACGCACGCGATCCCCTGCTCGCGAAAGCTGTCGAGCACCTGCTGCGCCGACGCCGGAATCCGATGGGTCTTAAAGCTCAGCAGCGTACCGTCGATATCGAAAAACGCGGCCTTGATCATCCTCGCCTACTCCTCGCCCTCGAGCTTCTCGCTCGCCTCGAGCCACGCCATCTCCAACTCGTCCATGGCGGCGTGGGCCTCGTCGATCTTTGCCTGCTGCTCGCCCAGCGCCGTGTAGTTGGTGGGATCGACCTGGGCCATCGCGGCCTCGGCCTCCTCCACGCGGGCGCGCTGCGTCTCCATTTTGCGCTCGAGCGAGCTCACCTCACGGCGAAGCTTCTGACGTTCGGCGTTGGAAAGGCCATTGGGCTGGCCGCTCGACTTGGGCTTTTCGGCCGCAGCCGCCGCGGCACCGGTGTCAAACGTGCCGGTCTTGGCGCTCGGCGCACCCACGGGCTCGCCCTCGGCGGTGGCGTTGCACAGGCGCAGGTACTGGTCCACGCCGCCGGGCATATGCGTCAGGTGGCCGTCGAGCAGCGCCCACTGCTGGTCGGTCACGCGCTCCATCAAGAAGCGGTCGTGCGTCACCAGGATCAGCGTGCCGGGCCAGCCGTCGAGCAGGTCCTCGACAATCGCCAGCATATCGGTATCCAGGTCGTTGCCGGGCTCGTCCAGGATAAGCACGTTGGGCTCGTCCAGGATCGTCAGCAGCAGCGACAGGCGACGGCGCTGGCCGCCCGAAAGATCGCCGATGCGACTCCAGAGCTGCTGCGTCGTAAAGCCCAGACGCTCGCAGAGCTTCTCG
>JAIHVJ010000437.1 GCA_022720335.1 Collinsella sp. | reverse complement strand
ACGGCGGCCTGGTGTTTCCGCTGGCGGCATGCGTGATCGCAGCGGCGTTTTGCGCTTGGGACGTGCATGCGGATCTCCGTGCGGCCAAGCAGACGGGTACTGCACCCTCGATTCGCGTGCCGCGCTTCCGCTGGGTTGGCATCCTGGCGGTGCTTGCGCTCTGTCTTGTCTCCAACATGTACTTCACCAAGGTCTTTATGCCGGCGCACGACATTACGCCCAGCTCCAAGCGCGAGGTACTCTCGATTCCGTTCCAGCAGACGGCGCGCTTCGTCCAAAAGCACGACGGCCTTAACTCAGGCGTCAATCCTACGGTTAAAGAGGACGGCACCATCGTGGAAGCTCCCTGCGACGGTTTGGTGACCGAAGAGGAGCGTGCCGTGATCGATCGTGTACTCAAGTACGAAAACCTGGGCCGCCGGTACAACCCCGACAAGTCCGATGCCGTCAAGAACTGCTTTAACGAATATGCCTCGCAGGAGGACATCGCCGCCTATTTTGAGGTTTGGGCCCAGATGTTCAAAAAGGACCCCGAGTGCTATATCTCGGCGCTTATCAATAACTACTATGGCTACTTTTATCCGAGCGCCCGCGACGTATGGGTCTACAGCACGGCGCGCAGTGCCGAGATCATGGCTCGCCCCGACAATCTCAAGTACTTCGATTTCCATCCGGTCGATAGCAAGGTCGTGCGGTGGTGCGACCATCTGATCAACCTGTATCGCGTGGCGGTACAGCGCATCCCGTTTATCTCACTTACCATGAGCTCTGCGACTTACGTATGGATCATGATTGCCGTGATGGTCTACCTGTTGCGTCGTCATTCGTGGAGGGCGCTTGCCATTTGGGTGCCGCTTTTGGGCGTGCTCGCCGTGTGCCTGATCGGTCCTTGCAACGGCTCCACCTACATGCGCTACCTGTACCCGGTCATCGCCTGCATGCCCTTTGCCATCGGCGCCACCATAGCCCGCAGCGACCTTCTCTGGAACTAGCCAAACCGGTGCGAAGGGGGCAGGTTTCTTTGCACCAAAGGGGACATCATCACGACGCCTTCATTTTGGGGTTTATCTCGCAGGCCAGTAGG
>JAIHVJ010000436.1 GCA_022720335.1 Collinsella sp. | reverse complement strand
TCCGCTGGGTCGCATGGGCGAGCCCGAGGATGTCGCCAACGCCTTTGTTTTCCTGGCGAGCGACATGTCCTCCTATGTCACGGGCTCCGTCGACGGGGAGCACGGCGCCCGTGACATAGGAGGACATGTCGCTCGCCAGGAAAACAAAGGCGTTGGCGACATCCTCGGGCTCGCCCATGCGACCCAGCGGAATGGTGGCGGTGATGGGCTTGATGACCTCTTCGGGCAGGTTGGCGACCATGTCGGTCTTAGTCACGCCGGGGGCAACGGCGTTGACGCGGATGCCCATGGGAGCAAGCTCGCGCGAGAGCGACTGGACCATGCCGTTGACGGCAAATTTGGACGTGGGGTAACCGACGCCGGAGGGCTGGCCGTACTTGGCGACCATCGAGCTTGTGGTAGTGATGGTGCCGCCGTGGCCGGCCTCGGTCATGATCTTGGCGGCAGCTTGGTGACCGTTAAAGACGGCGACGACGTTGAGGTCCATGACCTTTGCGAACTCCTCGGCCGTATAGTTAAGGAGCGGCGAGCGCTGGGAGATGCCGGCATTGTTGACGACCGTGTCCAAGCCGCCCATGTCGGCGGCAGCCTGGGTAAAGGCCTCGGTCACGGCTTCGAGCGAGGTGATGTCGCAGGAGCGGCCCCAGACCTTGGCGTCGGGATAGGCGGCTGCCAGCTTCTCAACGGCCGCGTCGGCAGTCTCCTGGCGCGAGCCAAAGACAGTGACGGCAGCGCCTTCCTCGATAAAACGGCAGGCGATGGCATAGCCGATACCGCGCGTGCCTCCGGTGATGATTGCTTTCTTGCCCTCGAGCAACATGGTGCTTCCTCTCATCGCGGGCGGACATTCGCAGCACAGCGTAGCGGTAGCCGGAATCGGTCGCGTTTGCATATCGGTGAACGGTAGCCCGCGTTACCGATGAGCGGCTCGCGCAAATATGCTCTGCCGTTGTGCTTAGGGTAGGTGACAAAAGGGCTCCCGTCCCACATCGGACGGGAGCCCTCAAGGCGCGTATTGCTAGGCGAGCGTTGGGTTAGTTGGCCATGACGCCTTCGGTCCAGGCCTCGACGTCCTCGATACGCA
>JAIHVJ010000435.1 GCA_022720335.1 Collinsella sp. | reverse complement strand
TGCAGCTCGAACGCATTGTTGAAGGCGCGCGTTCGGACAGCGGCCCGCAGATTGAGCTTGAATTTTTGGCCGAGCATGCGCCCGCAAACGTCGCCAACTGCTTTGCGGCGGTCCTGCGCGAGGCGCTCTCCAATACCATGCGCCACGCATGCGCCCAGACCGTCACTGTACGATGCATGGAGCATCCGTCGTTTTACCAGCTCATCGTTACCGACGATGGCGCGGGCGGGGTCCAAGCAAGCGGCCGCGGCGCTGCGGAGGGCATGGGGCTCGCCTCCATGCGCGAGCGCATCGAGGCGCTTGGCGGCACCTTCACCGCCGGCCCGCGTGCCAGCGACGGCGGCTGGCGCGTGTTTGCCACCGTTCCCAAACAGCAAGGAGATGAGGACCGATGAGGCTCATCGTTGTCGACGACGACCGCTTAGTGGTCGATTCGCTCAAGATTATCCTGGGCGCCCAGCCGCAGATCGAAGTGGTGGGCACCGGCGCCAATGGCGACGAGGCGGTCGCGCTCTACAGCGAGCACGCGCCCGACATCGCGCTGCTCGACATTCAGATGCCGGGACGCGACGGCCTTTCGGCGGCACGCGAAATCCTTGAGCGCGACCCCACGGCGCGCGTGGTGTTTCTGACGACATTCTCGGATGACGAGTACATTGTGTCGGCGCTTAAACTGGGCGCCCGCGGCTACCTGATCAAGACCGATGTCGCCGCCATTCCGCCGGCGTTGGCACAGGTCATGGATGGCAAACGCATGCTCGAGGGCAAGGCGATCGAGGATATCGATTTTAATGGGGCGGGCACCGAAGCCGACGCGCCCCGCCGGCCCACAGCCTTTGCCGGCCTAACCGACCGCGAGTTCGAAGTCGCCGAGCTCATCGCCCGCGGCCTCGACAACAAGGAGATCGCCGCCACCGCCTACATGGGCGAAGGCACCGTGCGCAACCACATCAGCTCGATCCTTGCAAAGATGGGCCTGCGCAACCGCACGCAGATCGCCATCGCCTACCTGCGAGGGTAGTTGCCCAACGACTGACCGCCCCGGCATAGCAAAATGGCTGTCACCGATTTAATACCATTTCAAAAC
>JAIHVJ010000434.1 GCA_022720335.1 Collinsella sp. | reverse complement strand
CTTGTTGGCTTGATCGAGCTGATCGTTCAGGTCGCCCAGCTTCTTCTGCTGCTGTTCGGTCTTTTCGACGGCGGCTTTGAGCTCGTCGATCTTCTCCTGGAGCGCGGCGACTTCTGCTGCGTTCTGCTCGATTTCGTTGTCGCTCACGGCCTGCGAGGCCTGATTCTTTTGCTGCTGCGCCTGCTTTTGAGACTGGCCCGCCGCGTCGGCCTTCTTCTGGGCGGCATCGTAGGCGGCCTGAGCGTCCTTGAGCTGCTTTGCCGACTCCTCGGCCAGCTGGGCAGCCGTCTTTGCGACCGCTTGGTTACCGGCGGCAACGGTGTTCTCTACAGAACACCCCCCCCCTGAACAGAATCGCCGTTATCGGTTGACGGTGCGGCGATTGCCGCCAGCGGCGACATGAGCGGCTGAGCGATGAGGCCCGCCGTCAAAACGGTTGCGACGGCGCGGTTAGCAACGCCCTTGACGTTGACGGCCTTAGCCCGAGGCTCAAAGTGTTGTGGACTGTAGTTTGCCATGGCTTTCTCCCTTTGACACGGATGTATCCATACGCTTCAAAATGTAGGAGCTGATTTTTGAATTCTGTTGCGCAACATTGGTCACCGGCGGATTTTTTGAAATTCGCACTCTCGTGCTTCACAATTTCGTCACATATGTAGGAGCTGGTGCAGCATATTCTTGCGGGATCGAATTGAGCCTGTGATTTGCATTTGCTCCCGCGTCATCCGCCCTATCGGATTCCGCATCCAACAGACACCTCGCCCGCCACGGTGTAGAGTTAGGACAACGGGCGCGTTGCGCGGACCGCGCTGGAACGAGGTGAACATGGAACTCGATAGACAACAACTCAAGCGACTGCGTGAACGCCATCACCGGCGCCACGGCATCCGCCCTGCCCATAGTGAGGTCATGGAGAACGCCGGCCGTTTCCTAAAGCGCGCGTTCAACATTCGCGAGGGACGCGCGCCCTACCACGTGATTCGCAAGCGCTTTGTAAACGGGGCGCGGCTGACCGGCTCTCACCTGTGCATCCTCATCATCGCCATGCTCATCGCGAGCATCGGCCTCGATATCGACTCGGACATCGCCATCGTG
>JAIHVJ010000110.1 GCA_022720335.1 Collinsella sp. | reverse complement strand
ATCGACCGTGTCTTCCCCCGCGCGCCCTTTGTGCCGGCCGACCATGGCGACCTGGCCGAGCGTTGCGAGACCATCCTCGACCTGCAGACTGCGGGCCTCAAGACCCGCCTTGCCCATACGGGCACCAAGGCGGCCGTCATCGGCCTTTCGGGCGGCTTGGACTCCACGCTAGCACTGCTTGTGACCGTGCGTGCCTTCGATACGCTGGGGCTGCCGCGTACCGGTATCACAGCCGTGTCCATGCCCGGCTTTGGCACGACGCATCGCACCAAGTCCAATGCCGAGTCGCTCGCTCGCGACCTGGGTGTGAGCTTCCGCGAGGTTTCGATCCACGCGGCTGTGGAGCAGCACTTCAAGGACATTGAGCACGATCCGGCCGTACAGGGCGAGCGTGCCCAAGACGCTTGTGCGCCATCTGGTGCGCTATGCGGCTGATGTCTTTGGCGGGCGTATTGCCGAGGTCCTGCTCGATATCCTCGATACGCCGGTATCTCCCGAGCTTCTGCCGCCCACGGGCGATGGCGAGATTGCACAGAAGACCGAGGATTTGGTGGGCCCGTACGAGCTGCACGACTACTTCCTCTACTACCTGCTGCGTTTTGGCTTTGAGCCGGGCAAGATCTACCGCATGGCGCTCAAGAGCTTCGAGGGCGTCTACGATGTCAAGACCGTCCACACGTGGCTGCGTACGTTCTATCGTCGCTTCTTTGCCCAGCAGTTTAAGCGCAGCTGCCTGCCCGATGGTCCCAAGGTGGGCTCGGTGACGCTCAGCCCGCGCGGCGATTGGCGTATGCCGAGTGACGCCAGCTCACGTCTGTGGCTTGCGCAGATCGACACGCTCAATCCAGTTGACTAAGGTTGGCTAAATTGAACCAATACGTGGGTTGCAAGCGTTACACTTTTGCAATCTGATGGCCCGTATCGCGCGGCGCTCTTGTCGGAGCGCCGCGTTTTTCATATCGAAAGGTGGCACCATGCAGGCATCGCAGCGTCTCGACCGCTTTGGCGCGGAGGTCTTTGCCTCGCTCAATAACAAGCTTCTCGCGCTGAAGGCTCAGGGCAAGACCATTTACAACATGAGCGTGGGCACGCCCGACTTTAAGCCGTACGACCACGTGGTCGAGGCGCTCACGCAGGCAGCCCAAGATCCCGAGATGTGGAAGTATGCCCTGCGCGACCTGCCCGAACTCAAGCAAGCTGTGTGCGATTACTATGAGCGTCGCTTTGGCGTTTCGGGCATTACGCCGTCCATGGTGCAGTCGTGCAACGGCACGCAGGAGGGCGTGGGCCATTTGGGCCTGGCCCTGCTCGATCCGGGTGACACCATTTTGGTTCCCGATCCGTGCTACCCGGTCTTTGAGGCGGGTGCCAAGATCGCGGATGCCAAACTCGAGTACTATCCGCTGGTGGCGGAGCACAGCTACCTGCCCTATGTGGCGGGCATCGATCCCGAGGTGGCCGATCGTGCCAAGTACATGATCGTGTCGCTGCCCGCCAACCCGGTGGGCTCGGTGGGCACGCCCGAGATCTACGAGGAGATCATTGCTTTTGCCCGCGAGCACGACCTGCTGATCGTCCATGACAACGCATACTCCGACATCGTGTTCGACGGCGAGCCGGGTGGCAGCTTTTTGCAGTACCCTGGCGCGCTCGAGGTGGGCGTTGAGTTCTTCTCGCTCTCCAAGTCGTTTAACGTCACCGGTGCCCGCATCGGCTTTTTGGTCGGCCGAGAGGACGTGGTTTCTGCCTTTGCCAAGCTGCGCAGCCAGATTGACTTTGGCATGTTCTTCCCGATCCAGAAGGCCGCCATTGCGTGCCTTAATGGCCCGCGCGATGAGGTCGAGGCGCAGCGTCTGAAGTACCAGGAGCGCCGTGATGCACTGTGCGACGGTCTTGAGGGCTTGGGCTGGGAGCGTCCCAACGCGCATGGCTCTATGTTTGTGTGGGCCAAGCTTCCCGGTGATCGCACCGATTCCATGGCGTTTTGCGAGGAGCTTATGGAGAAGGCCGGCGTTGTGGTGACGCCGGGCGCGAGCTTTGGCCCTTCGGGCGAGGGGCACGTGCGCATGGCGCTGGTCCTGCCGCCCGATCAGATCGCTTTGGCTGTCGAGGCCATTCGCGAGGCGGGCCTGTATTAGAAACCTATTTCGACCCGTCAATAGCTCGAAACCGATTTCGTGCAGTTATTTTACGAATCCTGCAAACAATTTCGGTAAACGGTCGATATTTGGCTGCGAATAGGAGCATAATCAAAGTCCCGATTGGATATATTGGGGTTACGGCAAACCGCTCGGGGTCGTTCTCGGGCGGTTTGTTTGTGGAGAGAGATGGGAGTTTCTAATGGTTAACGAGAAGAAGGTCGCTATTGTCGGCTGCGGTTTCGTTGGTTCGTCGTCGGCGTTCGCGCTGATGCAGAGTGGCCTGTTCTCCGAGATGGTCCTCATCGACGTGGACAAGAACCGCGCCGAGGGTGAGGCCTTGGATATCGCGCACGGCATGACGTTTGCCGAGCCGATGAAGATCTACGCCGGCGATTATTCCGATGTCGCCGACGCCGCCATGATCGTCGTCACCGCTGGCGCTGCCCAGAAGCCCGGTGAGACCCGCCTGGACCTGGTCAACAAGAACGTCAACATCTTTAAGTCCATTATTCCCGAGATTAAGAAGTCTGGCTTCGACGGCATTCTACTAATCGTCTCCAACCCGGTCGACGTTCTGACCTACGCCGCCATCAAGATGTCCGGCCTGCCCGAGGGGCACGTCATCGGCTCCGGCACCGTGCTCGACACTGGCCGTCTGCAGCAGATGCTCGGCGCCCACGTCGAGGTCGACCCGCGCGACGTTCAGGCTTACGTCATGGGCGAGCACGGCGACTCCGAGTTTGTCGCTTGGTCCAGCGCTCAGGTCGCCGGCGTGCCGCTGAACACCTTCTGCGAACTTCACGGCCACCTGGAGCACGAGGCCGCCGAGAAGCGCATCGCCGAGGACGTCAAGAACTCCGCCTACACCATCATCGAGAAGAAGCACGCCACCTACTATGGCGTCGCCATGGCCGTCAAGCGCATCTGCACCGCCGTTATGCGTGACGAGCAGACCGTTCTGCCCGTCTCCTCGCTCATGGTGGGCGAGTATGGCCTGTCCGATCTGGCCATCTCCATGCCGACCGTCGTTGGCCGCGACGGCGTTGTCTGCCGCGTCCCCGTTCCGCTGAACGATGACGAGAAGCATGAGCTCACCGCCTCCGCCAGGGCCCTCAAGGACATCATCGACAGCGTTGATTTCTCCTGCTAAATCAAGCTCGCTAGAGCGAAAAGCTACAATGAAGGCGTCCGGGCCCACACGGCCCGGACGCCTTTTTAGTCCAAAGTAACCTGACCCTAATGCACCATAGTTGATGGGAGGGACATGTCGGATTCGCCTAATTTTTTGACCTATGCCCAGACGGCGTTTGATCCGTTTGAGGAGCGGCCGTTCTGCGCGGTGGATAGCCTGGTCTTTGCGTGGCTGTCCTATTTGCGTTTGCCAGGTGATATGGCTGAGCTGACGAACTGGCAGGGCCTAGACGTACGCGAGCTGCTGCGTGCCGAGTGCTACCGGGACATGATTGACGACTTGTGGGACCCGGAGGGCAGCAGGGCCTTGTTGGAGGCCGTGGCAGCAAGTCCTCGCTACCGCGGCGTGCACGTTTGCGGCTATCGTGCCGTGAGCGATGTGGTGGCGACAGAGCAGTTTGCAGCCATGGCGTTCCGGTTTCCGGCGGGGTTTAGTTATCTTTCCTTCCGGGGGACCGACAGTACGATTGTGGGCTGGAAAGAGGACTTTAACATGGCGTTCCGGTGTCCTGTGCCGGCCCAGGAATCCGCGGCGCGCTATGTGGACGAGACGGCGGATGCGATTGACGGGCCGCTTTTGTGCGGAGGTCATTCCAAGGGTGGAAACCTTGCGGTGTACGGTGCGGCAATGTGCTCCGATGTCGCCCGTGAGCGAATCGAACGGGCGTATTCCCATGATGGACCGGGCTTCGTCGAGGAGTTTCTGAACGGCAACGCCTTTGCCGGTCTTTCCGGTCGAATCGACAAGACGCTTCCTCGGTCGTCGATCTTTGGCATGATGTTCGAGACACAGGAGGACTATGCCATCGTTGAGAGCACCGAGTTCAGCCTGCTGCAGCACAATCCCTTTAGCTGGGTGGTTGATGGTCGCGACTTCGTGTACTGTGAGCGCCTGTCCGCCGGTGCTCGATACGTTGATGGTTCCATTCGCGAGATGCTGCTTGCAGTGTCGCCTAGCGAGCGCGAGCGTTTTGTAGATGCGTTGTTCTCCGTGTTTGAGGCTACGGGTGCCGAGCGGTTTGCGGATATCGCTGGGAATCTGCGCGAGAGCCTGCCCGTGATGCTCCAGGCTGCACAAGACTTTGACAAGGATACACGACGTTTTGTCTCGCAGACCATCGTGGCAATCCTTAAATGCGCACTGCTGCCCAAACGCCCTCAGATCGACATGCCCGCTGCCGGCAAGAGTTTGGCAGAACAGCTCGAGGCTTGGCAGTCCGAGCTCCTGCGCTAGCCATTGGTGCAAAGCAGCCTGTCCCCGATGCGCCAATCTTCGATGCGCCTGGGGCGGGCTCGACCGCTATACTGGTTCGTGCCGAAATCGATCTAGAACGGAATGCCGTATATGAAAATCAATCATGCAATCCTGCATATCCTGGACTTTGACTCGGCCGTCAACGTCATGAGCCAGCGCGAGCTCGATATCGAGAGCCGCACCGTGCGCAACTTCGTGACCACGCATCTGCGTCGCGCCCGCACGTCTGCCGATAACAAGCGCGCCACGTTTGCCGAGAACTCCGCATTCGGCGGTGAGCTCAAGGGCTATTTCTTTGGCGAGCGCGAATTCGTGGACCTGTCGCAGCAGATTGCGGAGTTCATCTCCTCGGAGCTTGCCAAGGCCGAAAAGGCCGAGTCTACCGACGTGCTTGTGGCGGACTATGACGACGATGAGGACGCCCGCTGGTTTGCTGTCATGTTACTTGGGTCCAAGCAGGCCTTTATGCACGAGGTGGGCCGCGAGGAGGGCGAGGTGCGCAACGACATCGCGCGCCACTATGCTATTCTGCCGAATCCTTCCCAAAAGGTGCCGAGCTACGCCATCGTGCGCGCGAGCACCATGGAGATCGGCTACGTGGACAAAAAGCGCAAGATCGCCGGCGAGGACCGCATGCTTATTCCTGACGGCCTGCTGCAGTGCGATACGGGCGTGTCGGGCAAGGAGATTATCGACACCGTGACGCGCGTGGTCGAGGAGGTTGCCGAGGAGCACGGCGCCAATACGGCCGTGGCGCTCGCCAAGGTCAAAGCCGCTGTTGCCGAGAAGGTCGAAGACGACGAGGAACTGCCGCCTTGGGATATCGTCGACGAGGTCTTTGAGGACGAGCCGGTCATCAAAGAGAGCGTTCGTGCGGCATTGACCGAGGAAAAGGTGCCCGAGCGCGTGCCCGTGGAGCGTAAACAGGTCGAGCGTGCGGCCGTGCGCAATCATAAGATTCGAACCGATACGGGTATCGAGATCAGCTTCCCGGCCGAGATGGGCTCGAACTCCGAGTATATCGAGTTCGTCAACGAGCCCAACGGCCTCATCTCCATCGAGCTCAAGAACATCGGAAGCATCGAGAACCGATAGCGCAATAGTTTCTTCCAAAGAGAAATCTGGATTATATTTTGAAGTATACTTTGAAATATAATCCAGATTATTTTTTTGGAGGTACAAATGTCCCCACTTGTTCTGGAAAAGCCGGTGTTTACAAAAGATCAGGTAGTTTCTGCCACCGAAGCGAGCAAGTCCTTATCTGCCGTTCGCAAGCGCGCTAAGCGCGCGCCGCAGTTTATCGCCGATCATAACGATATCGATACCGTGATTATCGACTACGTCGCCTATGAGGAAATGTACGGCGCCCTACAGTACCTTCGTGAACTTGAGCTTGATCGTATTGCGGCAGATCGAATCAAAAACGGACCGCATGAGTTTATTCCGTTTGAAGATACCCTGACTCCTGAGGAGCTCGCGGAGTTCGAATCGATGGACTCCGACGCGATTTCGGATGAGGATCTTTTCGAATGAGCGGGCACTTTGTCGTCGGCTTTTTGAATCGAGACGTCGAGAAGGAATATCAAAAACTAGATGGTTCTCAGCGAAGGCTCGTCCGCATTGCAGTGGCGAAATTAAAGACGCGCGCCGATGAAATCGGAACGCCGCTTCACGGTGAGCTTGCCGGCTGCAAAAAGATTAAATGGAGAAAGGCGGGACTCCGAATGGTATTTCGAATTCGAGAGGACGGAACGGTTGAGATTGCCGAGATCGTTGCAATAGGTCGACGCGACCGTTCAGAGGTCTATAAGACGGCTGCCGATCGTTTGTCGAAGCATCCAGCCATGGTCGAATACGACGGAACCTTGAGATAAAGAAGGCCGAAGCCCTGGTTGGGGCTTCGGCCTTCTTGCTTGGGTTTGAATTGCATTACAGGTTGAGCATAAGTCAGCGAAAACGCCCCTAGGCGAGCAAGGTGACGTGAAAGAGGAGGGAAGCGTACTTTGGTACGCGACCGACGATTGAACGTCAGATTGCCGCTTAGG
>JAIHVJ010000433.1 GCA_022720335.1 Collinsella sp. | reverse complement strand
TTAACCCAAAATCATGTCTGTTCGGTCAATTAGTTTCCCTCTTCAAACTTTTTTGTTGACCATGGCTTACTTTCGTGTATAAGTTTTCCTAGGCTAACAGTTTAGATCCGTAAGGAGCGCCGTGACTCGAACCATAGACATCCCAACGTTTCAGGCGGCAGTCGTGCGCAACTGCTCTCCCATGCTCGCGGGCATCAAGCCGGCATCGCTCTTTACCTATCCAGGCACCTACGCCCACGGGGGCGGCTCGACCACAACCGAAACCATTGCAGAACGCCGAGCACGCCTGCTCAACGTTATCGCCCAGTGCAATCGCGAGCTTGACCCGCTCGGCATCCACCTGAGTGTTTTGGTCTGGCGGCCCTGCGGAGCGCTCGTGTACGCGTACCGAGCCAAAAGCCTCACCACCTATTTCGCAGACCCTCGCGTCCAAACGGCGCTCACCTCGGAAGGCTACGACACGAGAGACCTTTCGGCATGCCTTGTGCATTTGGCATCACGCATCACGCTCGCGAGCAATAACGTCGCGGAATGCGCCTGCAGCCAGACTCGATGCGCACTACCCCAGCAAGCTAGCTGCAGCAAAGACTGCACCTGCGAGTTTCCGCACGAAATAGGCTACTTCCTTGGATATCCCTACGACGACGTGCACGAATTTATCGTCCAGCGCGGCGAGAACTACAAGGTCTTTGGGGCCTGGAAGGTCTACGCAAATGTCGAGCAGGCGCTTGCGACGTTTGATGCCTACCGTGCCTGCACCCAATACTTCACTTTTATCTATCAGCAGGGCTGCAGCCTGGCGCAACTTGCCCAGGCAACCCGATAGAACGTACAAGCCGCGGCAAGCGCCGCACGACCGAAAGGACAAAACATGAGCAAGATCGCCGTCGTCTATTGGAGCGGCACAGGCAATACCGAGGCCATGGCAAACCTCGTCGCCGAAAGCGCCACGTCCGCGGGGGCCGAGACTGAGGTCATCCCCTGCGCCGACTTCTCTGCCGACAAGGCCGCCGAATATGATGCCTTCGCCTTCGGCTGCCCCGCCATGGGCTCCGAGGAGCTTGAGTATGACGAGTTTCAGCCTATGTGGGACGAGGTCAAGG
>JAIHVJ010000432.1 GCA_022720335.1 Collinsella sp. | reverse complement strand
GACGTATTGGGTGAACGACGCGATTGGCAAGGCGCTCGCTTCGGATCTGACGTCCACCGTGTTGGGCGACATCGCCTGCGACCTGGGCGTCACCGTGCTCTTCGCCGCCGCCATTGCCGCCGTAGGCTTGGCCCTCTCACGTGCCAAATCCCGCGCCTAGTCTGAAATAAATCCTAGGCCTCGCCCCAAAATAGTTCGCCAAGGTTTACTATTACGTTCATAAAGTAGTACGAGGCTAACAATGGGGGATACCATGGCAACGCAGGAAGCCTACGTCCAGGTTAAGGATCTCAAGAAACACTATGGCGACGGTGATGCACGCCTGACGGTACTCGATGGCATCGACACGTCCATCAATCGCGGCGAGATCTGCGTCATGCTGGGGCCCTCGGGTTCGGGCAAGTCGACGTTTCTTAACCTGCTCGGCGGCCTGGAGGATGCCGACGGCGGCTCCATTATGGTGGACGGCTGCGACCTCACCGTACTCAAGCCCGCCGACCTGGGCGAGTATCGCCGCCGCGAGCTGGGCTTTGTCTTCCAGTTCTACAACCTGGTACCCGACCTCACCATTAAGGAGAACATCGAGGTCACGGCGCACCTGTCCAAAAACCCGCTCAATGTCGACGACCTGCTGCGCTCGCTGGGCCTCTATGAACATCGCAACAAGTTCCCGCGCCAGGTCTCGGGCGGCCAGCAGCAGCGTTGCGCCATCGGTCGCGCGCTCGTCAAAAACCCGGGCCTGCTGCTGTGCGACGAGCCCACGGGCGCGCTCGATTACAAGACATCCAAGGAAATCCTGCAGCTCATGGAGGACGTCAACCGCGAGTACGGCTGCACCATTATCATCGTCACCCACAATGCTGCCATCGCCCGCATGGCCAATCGCGTGCTGCGCCTGCGCGACGGGCGCATCGTCGAGGACGAACTCAACGAGTCGCCCGTTGCGGCCGCCGAGCTCGATTGGTAGGCGGCGCCATGTCACCTCTCGCAAAACGTCTCCCGCGCGAGCTGCGCCGCAATATCGGTAAATACCTGGGCATCTTTTTGCTTATGTGCGGAAGCATCGCTCTCACCTCGGGCTTTTTGCTCGCAGCGCATTCCATC
>JAIHVJ010000431.1 GCA_022720335.1 Collinsella sp. | reverse complement strand
ACCGTGGTCTGGACCTCCTTGAGGGTGTCCATGATGTCGTCGTAGGAGATATCAAGCGAGCGCAGCGCCTCGGCAGCGATGCCCTCGTCCTCCTTGGCGAGTGCGAGCAGCAGGTGCTCGGTGCCCACCTTATTTGAGTGCAGATCGAGCGCCTCCTGTTTGGCCATCGACATGACCTTGCGCGCTCGATCGGTAAATCTATCTAACATGCTCGTTTCCTTACATGAGTTCATCGAAATCAAAACGCCCGCCCGTCGGCGGCGCTTTTGTCTCTTTACCCACAGGTTGTCTATGTTAACAGCTGGAGGAATATCTATAAACCCGGCTCACATGAATGCAGGTTATGACCGCATCGCGGGACTCACCGCGCGATGCGCGACAGGCGCCCCGCAAGAGAAACCCTAGGCGTCTTTCACCACGTCGGGACTCGTCGCACGCGATGCGCGATAGGCATCGGCCTCCTTGGAGACGCGTTCGAGCAGCTCGGATGTATCGACGCCCTCGACTTGCGCGACCGTTTCCACCGTCTGCATGGCGACCGCCCTCAGGTACGCGCACGCGCTGTCCCCCGGCTGCTCGAGGTCTATCTCCTCGCCGCCCTCCCGGGCAAAGCCGACCGCCATCACAAAGCCCATGATGCCCGAGACCAGAAAGCCCACCGCAAAGCTCGAATCTGCCTTGAGCTCTTCTCCGTCGGGGTGGACGATCTCTCTCACGCGGTCGATGATGATCGTATGGATGCCCTGCACGACCTGCTCGGCGGCACCCGCCCTCATGGTGATGACGATGCGCCGCAGCAGGCAGCGGACGTCGCGCCGGTCGAACGCCGAAAGGTCGCCCTCGCTCGAAAAATGCCAGAGGGCATCGGTGATGAGCTCGTTATCCTGCAGCAGCTGGGCTATGGCGATGGCGACGAGTTCATCGAAATCGTGAAAATAGTAGTAAAACGTTCCGCGATTGCACTGGGCGGCGCGGGTCACCTCGCCAACCGACAGCTCGAAGATGCTGTTGTTCTCGATGAGCTCCCAAAACGCCTCGATGATACGGGTGCGTGCATCGGGCGCATCGGCGTCCTTACGCGGTCTCGCCATGCGCCTCACCGCACCCC
>JAIHVJ010000430.1 GCA_022720335.1 Collinsella sp. | reverse complement strand
TAGCCAAGCGACGCCTGAGTCATATCGCTGTCGAGTACAAGCGGCGGAACATCCGAAAGCGTCTCGATGGTCGCCGGCGTACGATATGTTGTGGCAACGCCGTTAACGACCTCCGCGATGCGGGTCTTGAGGTGCTCCATGAGCTCGACGTCGAAGCCGCGCAGCGTGCCTTCGAGCACGCAGGTATCCGGGATGACGTTGGCCGCTTGGCCACCGGCAAACTTACCCACGGTCAGTGCGACCTCCTTGGCGGCCGGCACCTCGCGAGCGATGAGCTCCTGAAGCGCCAGGTGCACATGGACGCCGGTCGTGATGGGGTCGATGCAGATCTCGGGGCTCGAGCCATGGCCGCCCTTGCCCTGGAGCGTGATGCGGAAACCATACACGCCCGAAAGCGCCGGGCTCCCATAGAGCACCAGGCCGAGCGGCGATTGGCTGTTAACGTGCACGGCAAAGGCCGCCTGAGGGCGCGGGTTCTGCAGCAGACCGTCGGCGATGGCGGCGCGGGCACCCTCAAAGGTTTCCTCGCCCGGCTGGAACAGCAACTTAACCGTAGCGTTGGCATCAACAAGCTCTGCCTCGCGCGCTTTGAGCATACGAGCCGCACCAAGCAGCGCCGTCGCGTGCATATCGTGACCGCAAGCGTGCATGCAGCCGTTGGTGGATGCAAAGGGCTCGCCGGATTCCTCGGCAACGGGCAGGGCGTCCATGTCGCCACGAAGCATGATGACCGTACCGGCCTGCTCATTCGTGCAGATGCCATTGCCTTGGGCCGCGGCGGCACCGGCGCCGACAAGGCCCACAACGCAGGAACCATCGACGAGCGTAGCAAATGGGATGTCCATCTCGGTCAGGCGCGCTTGGATATACGTAGAGGTCTGCGGGAGGCTATTACCCAGCTCGGGCATCTGATGTAAATCGTGTCGCCACGCAGCGAGCTCATCTGCAAAAGCCTGAGCTTCTGCAACAAGACCGTCACCGATAGCGGTCTGCGCCGCCGCGGTGGCCTTGGGCGCTGATTGCGGTTGAAGATCGGACAGTGCTGGTGCCATAGATGCCCTCCAGTAACGTTTTTGCAGCAAGCACTTTGATAGCGTAAAGTGCAAGGT
>JAIHVJ010000429.1 GCA_022720335.1 Collinsella sp. | reverse complement strand
GCTTATAGGAGCCAAAGCAGCTGTCCAGGCAGGCGAGGATGACGTCCTCGAGCAAGATGTAGGAGTAGGTGCCGGTGGGCGAGGGGATCTCGACCACGCGGTTCATCGAGGCGGGAATCTCGATCAGGCCCAGCAGGCTCTCCTCGTCGGTGACGCCGTCCAGGCCACAGGCCAGGTAGAGTGCGCCGTTGCGCAGGTTGGGGAAGGGGTGGCGCGGGTCGATTACCAACGGTGAGATGACCGGAGACACGTAGGCTTGGAAGTAGCGGGTGACAAAGGTGCGCTCCTCGGGCGTAAGCGAATCGACGCGCGCGCGGTGAACGCCCAGGGCGTCGAGCTTGCCCTCGATGCTCTTAAAGATGGACTCCCAGCGGTCGAGGAGCTCGGGCAGCTCTGCCATGACGGCATCGACCTGCTCCGAGGCGGTCATATTGCTCTTGTTGTCGACAGGTTGTTTTTTGAGCTCGGCAAGGTCGGACAGGCCACCCACGCGCACCATAAGGAACTCATCGAGGTTTGACTCGAAGATCGAGACGAACTTAAGGCGCTCGAACAGCGGCACGGACTCATCAAAAGCCTCGTCGAGCACACGGTTGTCAAAGCGTAGCCAGCTGAGCTCTCGGTTCTGCGTGTACGAGAAGTCGCGCGGCGGTTTGCGCAGCTTTGCGGCGGCTTGCTTTTTTTCGATTTTGCTCGGCATATGCATCTGTCCGTTCAGTCCCCGCAGGGGACGGTAGCCTAACACTATTCACTATTGTCTCAATTTAGTCGACTTGTGGCACGGACGTATTGTGCGAACGGTATCTTAACCTACTTCTTACGCTGTCAAGGCATGCGACTAACTGCCCGACTCGTTTTGAAAACAATCTATATCCATACTCAACTGGTGAGGATGTATGAATAAGAATGATTGCGAGCTGAATATAATCGAATCCAAATCGAATCGTGGACAAACGACATATATATGCAGAAAACCGTTTTAGCTATGCAATTCCTAAACATGTAAATATTTGTGCAATCTGGCTTAATTCCTTAGAAAAAAGAACATTTACCTTTGAAAACCTGCTTTAGAACGCCGAAGTACATCATGGGGGAATCACATGCGATATAC
>JAIHVJ010000428.1 GCA_022720335.1 Collinsella sp. | reverse complement strand
GGTGCCGTAGTGGGCGACCAGCGGAAAGATCTCATCCATGATCTGCTGCTTGCCATTGACCGAGTTGATGATGGGCTTGCCGGCGTAGCGGCGCACGGCGGCCTCGACAGCGGCGGGATCGGTGGAGTCGATCTGCAGCGGCAACAGCGTGGAGCCCTGGAGCTGTTCGGTCGCCTGTTGGATGATCTTGACCTCGTCGATCTCGGGCAGGCCGACGTTGACGTCCAGGATATCGGCGCCCTGTTCCTGCTGGCTGATGCCCTGGCTCACGACGTAGTCCAGATCGCCGTCGCGCAGGGCCTGCTGCAGGCGCTTTTTGCCGGTGGGGTTGATGCGCTCGCCGATGACGGCGATCTTGTGGCCGTCGCAGGGAAGGTCCACCACGGTCTGGGCGCTTGTGACCGACATACTGGGCTTGCGGTGGCGCGGGCTGGGCGTGTGGTTGTCGATAAGCGTGCGCAAGGCCGCCATGTGCGCCGGCGTGGTTCCGCAGCAACCGCCCACGACGCTCACGCCGTCGGCGATCATGCCGGCGACGGCCTCGGCGTATTCGGGGGCCTGGATATCAAAGACGGTGTTGCCGTCGTCGTCCACATGGGGGAGTCCTGCATTGGCCTGCACCATAACGGGCTTGTCGGTAACGGTGAGCATACGTGCGGCGAGTTCTCGGAGCTCGGCCGGTCCTTGACTGCAGTTGATGCCCAAAACGTCGGCACCGATGGCGTCGAGCGTGATGGCGGCGACCTCGGGACTCGTGCCCAGGAAGGTACGGCCGTCTTTCTCAAAGGTCATGGTGGCAAAGACGGGCAGGTCGGAGTTCTCGCGGCAGGCGAGGACCGCCGCCTTGATCTCGGCCAGGTCGGTCATGGTCTCGATAATAAAGAGGTCCACGCCCGCGGCGACGCCGGCGCGCACTTCCTCGGCAAAGAGGTCATAGGCCTCGTCGAAGCTGAGGGTGCCTAAGGGACGAAGCAGTGCGCCGATGGGGCCGATGTCACCGGCGACGTAGCGGGCACCAGCCGCGCGGGCGCAGGCGACAGCGGCGGCAAAGACATCTGCCACGGTGGCGGCGCCGTCGAGCTTGTGGGCATTGGCGCCAAAGGTGTTGGCGGT
>JAIHVJ010000427.1 GCA_022720335.1 Collinsella sp. | reverse complement strand
CCCGCACTTCCCAGCAGCGCTGCTGCGATGAGCGCGCCGACCACAATAGGAGCAGCCCCGCACGAGCCCTGCATGCCTGCGACAAACGCAGCTGTAGGGCCAAGACAGCCAAGTACCAATGCGACGGCGGCGATAGCGATATCTCGAGCGTTCATGAGACCACTTCCTCCACGAGAAAGACCTTATTTCTCATGAACCAGTGTGCCCCGCATGCATACGCCCAGCGTACTGCCACGGTAAGGGCTCTGTTAACTCAAACGCACATAAAGAAAGGGCGGCTTTACGTTGCCTAAAAGCTCAGCAAAGACGCCCGCCCATCATGTGCCTATTTTGCTCTGATGGCAGATTACCAACCGGTGTAGTAGTCGGTGGTTCCGGCAGCGCAGCCGGAGTCATAGACCTTGCAATCACCCTTGGAGCCCGTAAAGGTCGAGCCCTGGGCCATATCGCCCGCGGCAACAACGTAATAGCCGTCGGAATCGCGCCAGAAGCCCTCAGAATCCTGCGTCCATTCGCCCGTGCGGTGGTGATACAACACGTTGCTGCTGTAATAAGTCTCGCGGCGGCCGTTATAGTTATTGACGCCGCTCGAGCGCGTCAGACCCGAGCCGTTCGCGTAATACGCAGCAGACGTGTAAGACGAGCCGGAGCCGGCGTTGTAATACGAAGCCTGGGCGGCCTCGGCAGCCTCCGCCTCGGCGGCAGCGGCCTCGAGCGCTTCGCGCTTGGCATTCTCAAGCACAGTGCGCAGCTCATCGAGCTCGGTCGACTTCGCGTCGACCTCCCCCATCGTCAAAAGGCTGCCCGCACCATCGATACAACCCTGCAGCACAGCGCGCTCGTCATCGGTGGCATAGTCACCATACATGTTTAGGATAATCTGAGCGCGTATCTCAAGGGAATCGCGCTTGGCCTCCATCGAGGCGTTCCACTCCTGCATGGAACCATAACCATCGCCGCGATAATCAACGGGCTGTACCAGCGTCGTCTCGGACGGCGTAGATCCAACCGTATCGGACAGTGTTGCGGCGTGGGCATCAGTTGCACCGGCGCCCGCCAAAAGTGCCACGGTCAGAGCGGCGGAAAGGGCAGCGGCTTTCGGTTTTCGTGAATC
>JAIHVJ010000109.1 GCA_022720335.1 Collinsella sp. | reverse complement strand
CCAATGACTACCCAATGACTGGGCGCCGTGCTTGACATTAACCCCGCTTTAACGGGTACCATCTCCTATGTCTGTAACGCCATATAGACCGAGGGGATAGATCTATGACCGCAACTGCACCCGCCGCACCCGCCAAGGTGTACTTCACCAACCTGCGCACGCATGCTCGCGAGAGCCAGCTCGACAAGCTCAAGCGCCTCGTTCGTCGCGCCGGTATTGAGCAGATCGACTTCGAGAACAAGTTCGTCGCCATCAAGATTCACTTTGGCGAGCTGGGCAACCTGAGCTTTTTGCGCCCCAACTACGCCCGCGCCGTTGCGGACGTCGTGAAGGAGCTGGGCGGCAAGCCCTTCCTCACCGACTGCAACACGCTCTACGTCGGTAGCCGCAAAAACGCGCTCGAGCACATCGACACCGCCTACCAGAACGGCTTTACCCCGTACGCCACGGGCTGTCAGATCATCATCGCCGACGGCCTCAAGGGCACCGACGAGGCGCTCGTCCCGGTCGAGGGTGGCGAGTACGTGCGCGAGGCCAAGATCGGTCAGGCACTCATGGATGCCGATATCGTGATCAGCCTCACCCACTTTAAGGGCCATGAGCAGGCCGGCTTTGGCGGCGCCATGAAGAACCTGGGTATGGGAGGCGGTAGCCGTGCCGGCAAGATGGAGCAGCATGCCGCCGGCAAGCCGAACGTCTCGACCGAGCACTGCGTTGGCTGCCGTGCCTGCGAAAAGATCTGCGCGCACAACGCTGTCTCGTTCGACGGCACCCGCGAGCGCGAGCTTGCCAGCGGCGCTACTCGCACGGTGCACGTGGCCGCTATCGACCACGATCGCTGCGTGGGCTGCGGACGCTGCATTGCGGCATGCAACCAGGACTGCATCAAGCCCGGCTATGATGCCGCGGCCGACGTGCTCAACTGCAAGATCGCCGAGTACACCAAGGCCGTCGTCGACGGCCGCCCGAGCTTCCACATTTCGCTGGCTATGGATATCAGCCCCAACTGCGATTGCCATCCCGAAAACGACACACCTATCGTCAACGATATCGGCATGTTCGCGAGCTTCGACCCGGTCGCCATCGACCAGGCCTGCGCCGATGCCGTCATGGCGTCCGAGCCGCTGCCCAACACCGAGCTCACCGATAGCGCGGCCAAGATGGAGCATAACCACGAGCATCTGGAGGGCGAGCAGGCGCACGACCCCTTCTGCATTACGCATCCCGACACCGACTGGCGCGTGTGCATCGCGCATGCCGAGAAGATCGGCTTGGGCACGAGCGAGTACGAGCTCATCGAGGTCAAGTAGCGTCTAGCTATTGGACAAATCAAGCGCTTTTGTAGCGCAGCGTTAGCAAAAGCCGCCCGTGAGCACAGTGCCCACGGGCGGCTTTTCGGAAGTGCTAGGGGGTCAGATAGACCAGTAAACCGTACTATTATCCTAAAAATACTCGTCGAGGAAGTTGTCGACCGTGTTCCAGTAGAGTTCGGGGTCGACCTGCGCGCTCTTGGCGTGGGTGGCGCCATGGATAGTGAGCTTTTGCTTGACCTTGCTGGCGCACGCGTCGTAGTTTTGGTCGAGCATGCTGTACGGTACAAAGGTGTCCTGGTCGCCGTGGATAAACAGCATGGGAACCGTCGCGTGTTTGAGTTGCTCCACACTGCTCGCCTTATGAAAGTCGTAGCCTGCGCGTACGTTGCACACTAAGTTTGCTACATCGAGCAAGGGAAAGCTGGACAGGCCGAACACGTCCTTGAGCTGCAGAGAAAACTCGTCCCAAACACTCGTATAACCGCAGTCCTCGATAATGCATTTCACGTTTGCGGGCAGAGACTCCCCCGCGACGTTCATGGCGGTTGCCGCACCCATCGACTCGCCAAAGACCAGGATGCGCGCCTCGGGGTCAGCCTGAACGATTTGCTCGATCCATGCGACGATGTCGAGGCGCTCGGGCCAGCCCATGCCGATATAGTCGCCGCCGGAGCGCTCGTGGGCGCGGGCGGCGGGTGCGAGTACGTTCATGCCGCGGTCGTGGAATCGCTTGACGTATCGGGCCATACCGATGGGCTCGTTGGTATATCCATGCAGGCAGACGGCGTAGTCGTGCGTGCTCTCCGACGCAGCAAAATACCAGGCGGCAAGCTCGGTTCCGTCATCTGCGGTGAGGCTGCTGCTCTCGCGATTCTCTTTAAACCACGCCCGCGCCTCGGTTTCCTCGGCATCCGGCTGCTCACCTTTTTTGTCGTCTTTGCCATCCTGCATCATCTTCATGGTGTACGGCGCTTGGGGATTCAGGGCAAAGTCGAACAAGAAGTTGCCGGCAAACCCCAACAGCGCGACAACGAGCACCAGCGCAACGACGCCGGCTATCTTGAGCTTTCGATGCAGTTCCAAGCCGCGACCTAAGGCCGCGGCCGTTCCGCAGTACACGGTGGGCGAGGAGATCATGAACTCCGTCACCCATGGTGTCGGCTGCCTGCTGGGCATCGCTGGCCTCGTACTTCTGATCGTATTTGCCGCCTTGCGCGGTGGCGGCCCGGCACATATGGCCGCGGCGATTGTCTACGGCGTCAGCATCATTCTCGAATACCTGGCCTCCACGCTCTATCACGCGATTCAGCCCGCGGGGGCCAAGCGCGTATTCCGCATCATCGACCACAGCTGCATCTACCTGCTCATTGCGGGTAGCTATACGCCGTTTTGCCTCATCACGCTGGCAAACGACGGCGGCGCCGTGCTGTTCTTTGCCGTATGGGCCATCGCCATCATCGGCATCGCGCTCGAGTGCTTTATGCGCGAGCGCCAGCCGCACTGGGTAAGCGGCCTGGTCTATCTGCTGATGGGCTGGCTCGTCGTCTTTAAGCTGCCCGCACTCGTGGCGCTGCTGAATCCCGTCGCGCTGGCGCTGCTCGCCGTCGGCGGCGTGTGCTACACCGTGGGCGTACCGTTCTACATCGCCAAAAACGTGCGTTACCTGCACAGCGTGTTTCACCTGTGGGTGCTCGCCGGTAGCATCTTCCAGTTCATGGCGGTGATCCTCTTCGTAATCTAACGACCGAGCCCGTGCCCGCGGATCCACCCAGGTGGCCGTCGGGCGCAACCGCCTTATCCGCCAACTACGTCTCCTGCCAACGTCCCGAATCTTGGAGGTTCGAGAAACTCCCGATGGACATAACCATCTCCCTTATCACCACCCTCGTTTTGACCCTCATCAACGGCTACTTCTCTATGTCCGAGATGGCGCTCACCACGGCCAAGCGCGCCGTGCTGGAGCACGAGGCCGAAGAGGGCGACAAACGTGCCGAGCGCGCCATTAAACTGGCGGCCGACTCCGACCAGCTGCTGGCCACCATCCAGGTCGCCATCACGCTCGTGGGCTTCGCCTCGTCCGCCGTTGCCTCGACGAGTCTGTCCGACCCGCTTGCCACGTGGCTCATGAGCTTTGGCATCGCGCCGCTTTCCGCCATCGCGCGTGGCCTGGCGCCGGTCATCATCACCGTCGCCGTCGCCTTTGTCTCCATCGTGATCGGCGAGCTCGTGCCCAAGCGTATCGGCCTCGCTAACGCCGAGGGCGTGTCCAAGCAGGTCGTGGGGCCGCTTTCCGTGTTCCAGAAGATCGCCCGCCCGCTCGTGTGGCTGACCGGCGCCTGCTCCGACGGCCTGGCCCGCATCCTGCGCATCAAGAGCGCCGACGACCGCCAGAACGTCTCGGAAGAAGAGATCAAGTACATGGTCTCGGAGCAGGACGACCTGCTCGACGAGGAAAAGCGCATGATCCACGAGATCTTTGACCTAGGTGACACCGTTGCCCGCGAGGTCATGGTGCCGCGCGTGGACACCACCATGTGCGAGGATGACGAGACGGTCGCCGACGTGCTATCCACCATGCGCCAGACCGGCTTCAGCCGTATCCCCGTCTACCACGAGGATCCCGACAACGTGGCGGGTATCGCACATATCAAGGACCTGATCCAGCCCGCGCTCGACGGCAAGGGTGACCAGCCCATCGCCGACTTTTTGCGCGACGCCACCTTTGTGCCCGATACCAAGGACATCCTGCCGCTGCTTTCCGAGATGCAGACCTCGCACGATCAGATCGTGGTCGTTGTGGACGAGTACGGCGGCACGGCCGGCATCATCACCATCGAGGACATCGTCGAGGAGATCGTCGGCGAGATCGAGGACGAGTTCGACCCCGACAACAAGTACCTTACGCGCCTCTCGCGCCGCGAGTGGCTCGTCGATGGGCGTTTTTCGTGCGATGATGCGATTGAGCTTGGATGGCCGCTCGAGGAAAGCGATGATTATGAGACCATCGCCGGCTGGATTTTGGAGCTTTGCGACTCGGTGCCCGACATCGGAGAGGTGTTTGAGGTTGCGGGGTACAAGTTTAAGGTGCAGTCGATGCGTGGCCAGCGCATCTCGCTCATTCGCGTGATTGCTCCGGCCGAAACCGATAAGAAGGATTCCGAGTCCGCGGCGGACGAGCCGGCGGCGCCGGGTGCGGATGCTGCGATTCCGCACGACGGCGACGAGTAGGACAAGGAAGAGTAGGGGAGAGTTATGGCAGGCCTGTTCAACATCCTTAAGGTCACCGTCAGCGAGGACAAGATCTGCGCGCATGTGCTGGTGAACCCCGGCATGCCGCTCATGACCTCGGAGGATATCGAGGCCACGGCGCGCGTGTACTATCTGGTGCCGGCGATTGCCAAGCATCTGTGCCTGGGCGATTCCGGCCGCGAGTTCCAGGATTGCATGGGTCAGACCGAGCTCTGCCACCTGCTGGAGCACGTGTCGGTCGAGCTGATGAACGAGACCGGCCTTGCCGGCAATATCTCGTGCGGGCGCACCCGCGTGAGCGAGCATGACGAGCGCGTCTTTGAGATTGAGCTTTCGTGTCCCGACGATGCGCTGGCCATCGGCGCGTTGTCTTCGGCCACCTTCATGATGGACTGGGCGTACCTGCATGCCGACCAGCCCGCTCCTGATGTGGACGGTACGGTCGCGGGCCTGCGCAACCTGGTGCTGGGCATGCGTGCCGAGGCCGAGGGCAAGGATCCGCACGAGGCCGTCGCCGCCGCGAATGGCGAGGATGCTGCCGAGGCCGAGGGCGCCGACGAAGGCGAGGCTCCTGCCGACGACGATGTCGATCCCGTTGTCGATGCGGCTGCCGAGCCGGCCGCCGAGCCCCAGGGCGTTCCCAACTTTGATGACGAGCCCCAGGTGGCGATTGATACCGAGGGCGCGGTTGTCGAGAACCACGAGGCCTCCGCGGCCGTCTTTGGCGGCGCGGCAACGGCTCCGACTGGGTCGGCGCATGAGGGCGGCTTGCCCCTCGTGGACGGCGCCGGCGGGGATCCGGCTGCCACGGTTGCCATGCCCGCCATGCCGCAGGAGTAGGTTCGCTCGCTCAACACCATCATGTACCTGCATCTTTGCCGTATGCAGATGAGCGGGGCGGCAAGTGTTGCGCTGCGGGTATAATGGACAGCATTCAAACGGTGGGCGCCGACGTGCCCGCAGGAGAGGAATGATCATGGGTAAGACTTTTAGCTTTGTCTCCGGTGCACTCTTTGGTGCCGCCGCCGGCGCTATCATCGGCGTTGCTCTGGCCCCGCGCTCAGGCGCCGAGACCCGCGCCATGGCTGCCGATATCGCCAACGACGCTTGGGATAACATGCGCGATACCTACGAGCATGGTGCCGAGGAGGCCCGCGCCGCGGTCAACGACTTCGGCCCGATGGTCGATGCCAAGACCGATGACCTGCGTGCCAAGGTCGACCTGGCCCGCGAGCGCATGGACCAGCTGCGCGAGCAGCTCAACGACGCCATCTCGGGCGGCAACGTGACGCCCGCCGCCGACGTCGTGGTCGAGAACGCCGCCGAGGCCGACACCGAGGCTGCGGAGCCCTCGACCGAGGCATAATGCGCGCCGGGGATTTTGTCGGCGCCAAGATCTATCGCAAGCCCACCGAGGACAAGCGCACCAAAAAGGACGGCACGCCGCGCAGCCCTAAAAAGCTCGGAAAGATACACTTTCCGGTCTTTACTCCGGGCGGAACGCGCGTGGTGGGCTTTATGGTTCGCCAGTCCGATATTGCGGGCATGATTGAGCGCCCCGACCGATTTGTGGCGCTCGATGCCATCGGCGTCTATGAGGGCGCTATCGCGGTGGATGACGCCAAGGACACCTACGATGCCGCCGCGGCCAAGCGCCTCGACATTAATCTGGACGATTGCATCATCTGGGTTGGTATGGACGTGCGCACGGAATCGGGCGATGTCGTGGGCTATTGTTCGGACGTGGAGTTCAAGCCGCGCTCGGGCATCGTGCAGGCATTCTATGTGACCGCCGGTGCTGCTTCGAGTGTTTTGGTTGGTGACACGCAGGTGCCGCCGACGATGCTGCGCGGCTACGAGAACGGCGCGATGATCGTCTCGGACGAGGTCAAGGCACTCGGGTATTCGGGCGGCGCGGCCGCCAAGGCTGCCGAGGCCAGTGTCGTGGTGGGCGATAAGGTCAAGAAGGGCGCCAAGGTGCTCGATGACAAGGGATCGGTCGCCGTGGACAAGGGCAGTCGTGCGCTGGGCAAGCAGCTCGGCAAGACGCGCGGCATGTTCAAGGCCTTTAAGGACGAATACCAAAAGGCGAGCGGTGGCTCGTCAAAAGCTAGCAAATAGCGACGTACCAAATGATGGGAGGCGAGCCGGAGACATGTTGCTCCGGCTCGCTGTGTTTATGGGGGAGGGCACATGCGCCAAAACGGATCCAACTTAAACGGGCACTCCGGTGCGCGTCCGACGGCGCGCCGCGACCTGGGGCAGCTGCCCAGCGGCCAGCGCAAACGCCGCCGTAAGCCCGGCGCGATGTACCTCAACCATAGCCGCGGTTTTAGCGACCGCAGCGCGCGCATCGGCAACAGCCGTACGCCCCGTCGTTCGTCTCGCCTGCCCTATGCGCTCATCGCCGTGGGTTGCGCACTCGTGCTGTTTGTCGCTGCCGTCGTGGGCTACGTCAACCGCAGCGTGGACGTGGAACTCAACGGCCAGAAGACCGCGGTGCGCGTGGGCTCTACGCTGCAGAATCTTATCGACGACCAGGAGTTGACCGACACCTATGACGCGGGCGACCTGCTGGCCGTCGACGACAGCGTGCTCAAGCGCCACGGGGGCGAAAAGCTGTCGGTGAAGGTTGACGGCAAGCGCGTGAAGCAGGGCAAATGGGACAGCCGCGAGCTTACCGGCGGCGAGAAGGTGACGGTCAAAGACGGCCGCAACATCTACGAGAAGCACGAGGTGCAGGCCACGACCATCGAGCCCAAGCTGAAGGTCGAGGGCACGGGTGCCATCGAGTACGTGCAGACATGGGGCGTCCAGGGTCGCTCCGAGGTGTGGGTCGGCGAGCAGTCGGGCAAGACGCGGGACCGTGGCGAGGTCGTGCCCGCCACCGACTGCGTCGTTGCCTGCGCCAGCGTGGCGCCAAAGGGCAACGAGAAGGTCGTCGCCCTGACGTTTGATGAAGGGCCGAGCGGTGCCACCAAGCAGATCTTGCAGGTGCTCAAGGAGAAGGGTGTGAGCGCCACATTCTTCCTTTCGGGCGATGCCGCCGAGGCCTCGCCTGCTACCGCCAAGGCGATTGTCGACGCCGGGTGCGAGATCGGATCCAACAGCTACAGCGACGATTCGCTCAAGGGTCGGGACCGTGAGGCGGTACGCGAACAGATCACGAAAGGCACCGATGCGATTAAGTCGGCGACCGGCGTGAAGACGATGCTGCTGCGTGCTCCCTACGCTGCCTTTGACGAGCAAAACTGGATTGATGCGATGGACCTGGTCTCCGCCGTGGTCTCGTGGAATATTGACTCGGGCGACTGGCTGCTCAACGGTGCCGACGAGCAGGTCTCGACGGTGCTCGATTCGGTGACGCCGGGCAATATCGTGCTGCTCACCGATAGAGACGAATGCGCCGAGCAGACGCTCGAGGCTCTGCCGCAGATTATCGACGGCCTCATTGCCGACGGCTACAAGATCGTGACGCTCAGCGACCTGGTCAAGACGGACACGTCGCTGAGCAAAAAGCTCACCTCGCTGACGAAGGCCGCCATGCCCAAGGACGCCGTGTTCCCCCAACTTGCCGAGGACGACGACACCACAGCGTCAGCGTTTGGTATGCCTGCAATGTGCAGCGCATAAATTCGATGCCGCAGGGCGATGCTGATGCTATAGTTACTGCGGTTAATGAGGGTCAAGAGAAAGGTTACAGGTGAAATCCAAACCTCGACCATACAGTCGATGACCCCATGCAGGTGCTTCTTGCGCATGCACGGGGTGTAAGCGTCGAGCGGCGTGCCGCCCGCGCATGCGTATACATATCCAGAAGCCCCCGGACGCCGCACGCGCGGCCGCGTCCGGAGGAATAATGATGGGGAGCACCATTGAATTATCTGAGTGAGATGCTCAAATTGCCGGTCTTGGACGTCGACGGCGAAAAGCTCGGCGTGGTCAACGATTTTGGCATTGCTACCGGCGAAGTTTTTCCGCACGTGACGTCGCTCGCGTTCCGCGGACCCGGCAAGACGCCGTTTATGATCAGCTGGCGCAAATGGGTCGACCGTATCGACGAGACGGGCGTACACCTTAAGTCGCCGGCCACCGAAATCCGTTTTTCGTACCTGCAGCCGACCGAGCTCCTGCTTGCCCGCGACGTGCTCAACAAGCAGATTGTCGACACGCAGGGCATGAAGGTCGTGCGCGTCAACGACATCAAGTTTTCCATGTCGGGCGAAAATCAGCTGCGCCTGCTGGGCGCCGAGGTCGGTGCCCGCGGTCTGCTACGCGCCATCAGCCCCGCGCTCGAGCATATCGTCGAAGGCTTTATGAAGCACCTGGGCAAGCCGCTCAGTGAGGACATCATCGCTTGGTCCTACATGGACCTGCTCGACCGCTCGACCAAGAACATTCAACTCTCGGTGTCGCACAAGACGCTCGGCGAGCTGCACCCTGCCGACATCGCCGACATTATCGAGCAGCTCGACCCGCGCCTGCGTGCGCAGGTGTTTGCACAGCTCGATACTGCCCAGGCCGCCGAGGCCATCTCGGAGTTCGATGACGACGAGCTTATGACCGAGATGCTCGAGGGCCTGTCCGACACGGACGCATCGTCGATGCTGGCCATGATGGACCCGGACGATGCAGCCGACCTGATCGACGAGCTCGATTACGAGAAGGCCGAGAAGCTCCTGCGCCTGATGGGCGTCAAGGAGGAGAAGGCGATTCGTAATCTGCTGGGCTACGAGGACAACACTGCCGGCCGCATCATGACCTCGGAGTTTGTCTCCCTGCCCGCTACGGCAACGGTCGGTGACGCCATCGAGGCGATTCGCGAGCTCGACGAGGACTTCGAGAGCGTCTACTACGTCTATACCGAGGATCCGAGCGGCATGCTGACCGGCGTGCTTTCGCTGCGCACGCTGATCGTAGCCGACCGCGACGCCACGCTGGGTCAGCTGGCCTATCGCGACCTGGTCTATGTGTCGCCCGACGAGGACCAGGAAGACGTAACGGACGAGATGACCAAGTACGACCTGGTTGCCATCCCTGTCTGCGACGAGAACCGTCATATCCTGGGTATCGTGACCTTTGATGACGCCATGGACGTTATCGCCGAGGAGCACCAGGAGGACCTGCAGATCGCAGGCGTCGGCTCGGGCGATAGCGCGTCCGACGACTCGACGAATGTGCTCAGCTGGTTCGTGCATCGCCAGTACTGGGTTGTCGTGTGGGGCATTGCCTCGTGCATCATGGCAACGGTGCTGGGGACGGCGCTCGGCTCCGCGCATCTGGTGGTGTTCCCCATGTGCGCCATGCCGCTCGTGCTGCTGGCGGCCTCGCGCATGGTGTCGTTCGTCAAGAACTACTTCCTGGAGTATGACGGTCACGATGACGAGCCCAAGCCGTATCTGGGGTTCTTCTTCCAGAGCACGGGCATGGGCCTGATTCTGTCGCTCGTGACCTACCTGTGCGCCCAGCTGGTGCGCACCGCCGCGTTCCCCGATGCCCCCATGTTCGAGGAGCAGCTCTTTACCGGCTGCTTTAACATTGCGGCCATCGTCTGCCTGATTGGCAACATGAGCGCCGTGATTTATCTGATGGTGCTGTTCTGGCGTGACGAGCATGACCTCAACACGTCGGGCACCGCCATGAACGTTATTGCCGTCATGATCTCGTGCGTAGCGTACTGCGCCGCTGCGGTGCTGCTCACCATGTCGGTCATGGGTTAGGTGGTCGCGTGCAAAATACCAAGCAAAAGTCGGGCACCAAGCAAAAGTTGACCATCGCGGCCATCTTTGGCGCTATGGGTCCCGGTCTGCTGGCGGCGCTTTCGGGCAATGACGCCGGCGGCATTGCAACGTATTCCAGCGCGGGCGCCAGCTATGGCTACAAGATGCTCTGGATGCTTCCCGTCATGACTGTGCTGCTCATCGTGACGCAGGAGACCGCGGCGCGCTGCGGCTGCGTCACGGGCAAGGGCTTGGCATCGCTCATTCGCGAGCGCTTTGGCGTGCGCAAGAGTGTACTTGCTATGGCGGCGCTGTTGATCGCCAACACGGCTGTGACCATTTCGGAGTTTGCGGGCATCGCCAGCGGCCTTGCTCTCTTTGGCGTGCCGGCGAGCATCTCGGTGCCGTTGGTGGCGCTGCTGGTGTGGATGCTTACCATGTCGGGTAGTTTCCAGCGCATCGAGAAGATTCTGCTGCTGGTGAGCTGCGTGTTCGTGACCTATATTGTCGCCGCGTTTATGGCTGGCCCCAACTGGGGTGAGGTCGCGGTCGACCTGGTCGTGCCTAACATTCAAAATGACCCCAGCTACGTGTCGCTCGTGGTCGCGACGATCGGTACCACCATCGCGCCGTGGATGATTTTCTTGGCGCAGAACAACGTGGTCGATAAGAACGCGGGCGAGGACGATATCGTGCTGCAGCGCATCGATACCGTGAGCGGCTCGCTTGCCGCCGATGTCATTGCCGGCTTTATTATCATCACGACTGGTACGGTGTTGTTCCCGGCGGGTATTCAGATCAGCGATGCTGCCGATGCTGCCCGCGCGCTGGAGCCTATTGCGGGTCAGTGGTCCACGGTACTGTTTGCCTCGGGCCTGGTCGCGGCGAGCTTCTTGGCCGCCTGCGTGCTGCCGGGCGTTACGTCGAGCGCTATCTGCGAGGCATTTGGCTGGGAGCGCGGTGCCGACCGCAGCTGGGACGAGGCCCCGGTCTATCGCGGCATCATTACGGCCATCATCGGTTATCGCCGCTGACCGTCACATTATGGGTGCCAACCGCAACGGCCGCGTGTGGAACGTGCTCACTTGGGCGACTATCGCCGTGATTACGGTGCTGACGATCGTCATGTTTGTGCTGCAGGCGATGGGTTACAGCGCTTAACATCCCTTTTGGTTTCCGAGCAGGCCGCAGCGATGGGCGGCGGCCTGTTTTTTGCTTGCTATAGGGGGTTAGTTATATGGCAGTGGGCAAAAAATGCCAAATATGAGTACTGCTGCCTGGTCGATAACATTTATGACCAAGAAGATAATGTACAAAATCTAGGGTGTGTACATTAAAATTCGCATCAGCAGGCTCCTATCCAGCTAGGTTGGCCGCTTCAGTGGTTTGCAAGGGACGCTCGGACGCCATTTTGGGTGGTTTTGCCTGCTACTAAAATGGTAACAGTACTCATATTTGCCCTTTTTTGCCCACGACCCCTTGGCATGTTGTTGCGAAGCCGCCCCCGGACTGGAATTGACGGCCCAGGGGCGGCTTTCGCTTGTCGCAGGAGTGTCCCAAGGTGCCGGCATAAAAGGAACGTCCCTAACTGCCAGATTACTTGTCGGTACCCAGCTTGTGCGGCTTGAAGGCGAGCGCATTGACGAGCGCGTCGGTGGCAGACTTGACGGCTGCCGGCTGCGGATCGTTGACGTGATCCTCGGGGTGTACGGGCAGGTCCTTCTTGACGGCATCGTGGATCAAGTTGAGGTACTCAGTCACGCCAGTGGTCGATAGGTGCGTGCCATCGCCATCGAACAGGTCGTTGCGGTTGGCGCTGTATCCGTACCAGTCGATAATGCGCACGTTCTTGTAGCGCGTAGTGGCGTTGGCGATGGCCTGGTTGGTAGAGCCAACCCACGGCTGCGGGCTGCGCGTGTTCACAAACACCACAATACGCTTATCTCCTGCATCGGCCATGATGGCGTCGATCTGGTCGTCGGTTACCAAGCCGTTGGTGCCCAGCGCAAAGACCACGATCTTGCCGGCAAGGTTCTGCTGGATATAGCCCTCAAATGTCGCGCGGCCCGCATCAAACTGGCGGCCCTTTTCGGCATCGATATGGCTGTGCGGGAACACGCCGTCAAAGGAGTCCACGGCGCGCAGTGACACGGAGTCGCCGATCATCAGCAGGTCATAGGAGCCGTCCGCGAAGCCGTCGTTGTCCTTGTCGGTGTCGTCTGCCGCTTGCTGGTCCTTGGGCGTGGCGTTTTTGGCTTCTTTGTTGAGGACTTCGGCACCTTCGCCGCTGAGCGCAGACGTCTCGGGCACAAAGACCAAGCCGCCCAGTGCAACGACCAGTACGACAGCGCAGGCGGCGCAAACGGGAATATGCGCGCGCACCCAATTGGCAGGCGTGGTGGTGCCATCGCGGAACTCGGAGACGGTGCGTCCGAAGGCGCCCTTCCTAAACGGCGTCTCGATAAAGCGATAGGAACATTCGGCCACGGCGACCACCAGCAGTACCTGCAAAATGTACTGCCACCAGGGCGTATCGTTGATGTTGGCGACCGGGTTCATGAGCAGCAACAGCGGATAGTGCCATAAGTAGATGCTGTACGAGCGCTTGCCAACCCACACGAGCGGCTCGGCGGATAGCGCGCGGGCGACCAGACCTTGGGGCTGCACGCAGGCCGCGATGACCATGAGCGTAAGGATGGAGCACAGCAGCGTGCCGCCGCGATACTGGAACGCCGTGTAGCCGTTGGTGAATGCGACCATGGCGGCAAGGCCAACCAGGCCCGCGACGCCCAACACATCGATGGACGCGGGCGAGGACCAAAAGCGTACGAGCGCGCTCGGCTGGGTTGGGGCAGTCTCGGCTACGTTGTCGGCCTTCGTGCCCTGTTTGTCCTCGGCATTCTTGCCGTGCTTGGCGGCGCCAACCAGGCGGTCGAGCCCCAGACGATGTGCGAGGCGCACGGGCGCCAGATCGCGATCGGGGATAAAGGCCATCCAGGCGCCCAGCAGCAGCGAGAACACACGGGTGTCGGTGCCGTAGTACACGCGGCTGGGGTCGGCGGCGGGATTGTAGAGCACCATCATGGCAATGGCGGAAACCGCAGCCAAGCCCAGAACCACGCGGCGCGTGCTGGGTTTGCTCATGTGCATGGATACCATGGCAAGCAGCAGCGGCGGCCAAACCAGGTAGAACTGCTCCTCGATGGCGAGCGACCAAAAGTGCGTGAGCGGCGAGGGGTCGCCCAAGGCGTTGAAGTACGAGACGTCCTGCGCGATCTGCCACCAGTTGTTGAAGAACAGCAGCGACGGCAGGATGTCGGGACGCATCTTGGTGAGCATCACGTGGTTAAAGATCGTGCACAGCGCGCAGGTAACCACCACGACGGTCACTACGGCGGGGAACAGACGGCGGATGCGGCGAATCCAGAAGCTCTTGAGGTCGATGCGCCCGGTCTTGGCGACTTCGTTGAGCAGCAAGCGCGTGATTAGATAGCCCGAAAGCACAAAGAAGATCGTGACGCCGAGCAGGCCGCCCTGAGCCCACGTAAGATTGAGGTGATAGAGCACCACCGCGACAACGGCGAGCGTGCGCAGGCCGTCGAGGGCGGGAATGTAACGAGATTTGGGACGAGTGGGCGTCTGGTCCGCGGCGGCGGCGCTGGCGTGGTCCGCTTTGTTGGCGGGTGCTCGATGGGGGCTCGGGGTGCGTCGCGGGTCGCCTGCGCGGCGTTCAGTGCGCGGGCGTTCGTGCGGCGCCTGGTTATCGGGCGCGCGGCGCGGGCCGCGTGAGCTCGATTGCGGGAATTGTTCCATAAAACATCATCCAATGACGAGAAAAATCAGCACGTATTCATTGTAGCTGCCCGCTCCTGTGAATGCTTGCTGCTGGCGCAACCTCAAGCGCGCGTTCACATCAAAGTGAACTAAAGTTATAGAGTGCGAAAGCATACGATTGACGGCCGACGGTGGGCATAAAGCCCGCAGATGAGGAGGTTTCCATGGCAGATCGCGGCATCGTTGCGGTGTTCGGCAGCATGAACATGGACCTTTCGGTGGCGTGTGAGCGCATGCCGCGTGCGGGCGAGACCGTCGGCGGTAGCGGTTTTATCACCAACGCCGGCGGCAAGGGTGCCAACCAGGCTGTGGCCGCCGCGCGCATGGGTGCGCGCACGTGCATGATCGGCGCCGTCGGGCGCGATGCATTTGGCGATGCACTGGTGGCGGGACTCCAAGATGCCGGCGTGGGCGTTGAGTTTGTGGCGCGTCGCGACGACGTGGAGACTGGCACCGCGACTATCATTCGCTGCGAGAACGACAACCGCATCGTGTTGTCGCCGGGCGCCAACCATGCGCTTTCGGGCGAGGACGTGGCCTGCGCGCTGCGCTATCTGGTGGCTGACGAGCTTGACGCCGATATCTGCGACCTCGCCCCGGCTGCCGGCGGCGTCTTTATCGCCCAGGGCGAATGCGACCTGATGGCAACGGCTGCGGCGCTCTCTTGCGCCCACGGGTTGGGGTTCTATACGGTCTTTAATCCGGCGCCCGCCTGCGACCTGCCGGCGGGAGCGTGGCCTGCGGTCGACTTGGTTTGTCCCAACGAGACCGAGTGCCAGGTGCTGACGGGCATCTTGCCCACGGATGACGCGAGCTGCGTGGCCGCGCTTAAGGCCTTGCTCGCTAAGGGCGCCGGTGCCGCGGTTATCACACTGGGCGGATCCGGATCGGTTACGCTCGGCGATGATGGAGGGCTGCTACGCATGCCGGCGCTCTCTAGCGAGGTGGTCGACACGACGGCCGCCGGCGATACGTTTATCGGCGCACTTGCGGCGGCTCGGCTGCAGGGCTTGCCCCTTTTTGAGTGCATGGTCGCAGGCGCTCGCGCCTCGGCAGTGACGGTATCGCGCCTGGGTGCTCAGCAATCGATTCCCACGCGCGCCGAAGTTGAACGTAAGTTTGGTTTAGACGGTTTAGACGGAGAAGCGGAGTAGAACAATGGCAACCAAGAAGCTGATCCTTGATTTGGATATGGGCGTGGACGACGCCATGGCGCTCGCCTATGCCATCGCGAGCCCCGAGGTGGAGCTCGTCGGCATTACCACGTGCTTTGGCAACGTGCGTGTCGAGCAGTCGGCGCATAACTGCCTGGCGGTGCTCGACCTGTTGGGCCGACCCGAGGTGCCGGTGTACCTGGGCGCCGATCGTCCCATCAAGGCGAACGAGCCCTATACGCCGCCGGCGTCCACCACGCTCATTCACGGCAAAAACGGCATTGGCGGCGCGAGCGTGCCCGCATCGCCGTATGAGCCGGTTGGGGCGACGTCGGCCGATGGCAATGCGGCGGTCGATTATCTGATCGATGCCGCACGCACCTATGGCCCCGATTTGGTCTACGTGGCGACCGGCCCGCTCTCAAACTTGGCGCTTGCTCTTGAGCGCGATGCGGCGGCGATGATGTCTATCGGCCGCGTGGTCGTGATGGGCGGCGCCCTTACCGTGCCCGGCAACGTGAGCGCGGGCGCCGAGGCCAACATGGCAAGCGACCCCGAGGCCACCGACGCCGTGCTGCGCTCGGGCCGCAAGCTCACCATGGTTGGTTTGGACGTGACGCATCGCGTGGTGCTGACGCGCCGCGATATCGCCGGCTGGACGGGTTCGGGCACCATGGCGGGCTGCGCGTTTGCAGGCATGGTCGAGCACTACATTGGCTCATACGAGATGAACGCGCCTTATCTTGGCGGCTGTGCGCTGCACGATCCGCTAGCCGTTGCCGTGGCGATCGACCCCACGCTCGTGGGCGCACTCGGCTGCAACCTGCGCGTTGACCTGCTCGGCGAGTATCGTGGCCGCACCATCTGCGACGAGCGCCGCGTGGCCGACCCGGACAAGAGCGCCCTTGTGGCGCTAACCGTGGACGCCCCGCGCTTCCTCGCGGAGTTCAAGGCACGCATGGCTCACGTCTTGGGCTAAGTGCTTCCTACACCCCGTCTCAAGTAGCTAATTTGGGACGGGGCTTTTTAGCTACCTTGGGGGCTAAAAAAGATAAATTGCATCGTTCCAAATGAGTGCTTAATTGCGTAATTTATAGAACTAGCTGCTGTAAACAGATTAAACTCCGTTTACAGTCTAAAAGCGACCGTTAACCAAATAATTGGCCTTGTCTGGAATTCTCTGTGTTTGCATGGACGGGATGGTCTGCCGATATTGACGTATCGGCGCAGAAGCGGAGGCAGCATGAAAGAGTATTTTGGCATCGACGTGGGCGGCACGGCAGTTAAGTGGGCCGTGCTGGGCGAGGATTTTTCCATCCGCGAGCGCGGCAGCCTGCCGACCGATTTTGCTACGGCAGACGAAGCGGTCGAGGCCCTGACCGGTCTTATCGAGCCGTATCGCGATCGCGTGTCCGCCGTGGGCGTGAGTGCACCCGGCGGCATCTATGAGGATGACGCGGACGGCACCATCCATCGCGGCGGCGCGCTTACCTACATGGACGGCTGTCCGCTGGGAAAGTTGCTGCGCGAGCGGTTTGACATGCCGGTGGCGGTCAACAACGACGGAAAATGCTGCGCGCTCGGCGAGTACGCAGCGGGCGTCCTTCGCGGATGCCGCACTGGCGTCGTGCTCGCTATCGGCACCGGCATCGGCGGCGGCATCGTTATCGATGGCCGCGTGCTTCGCGGCGCACATGGCTTTGCAGGTGAGTTTAGCTTTCTGCGCAACGACGTGAGGCAGCCGGCGTCCGGGGACAGAATGTTTTCGAGCACAGGCGGCTGGCGTGCGCTGCGCGATCTCGTCGTGGCCGAGAAGGACTTACCTGCCGATGGCACGGTGGACGGCCGCCGCGTTTTTGAGTGGGTTGAGGCTGGCGATGAGGCGGCGAAGCGCGCGCTTGACCGCTATGCGCGCACGTTCGACGCCATGCTCGTAAACCTACAGGCGGTGCTCGACCCCGAGGTGTTTGTGATTGCGGGCGGCATTTCGTGCCACCCCGAACTTATCGACGCGCTTCGCGACCAGATGCCCGCGGCGCTTGAGGGCTATGAGGGCATTCTCGCCGGCATCCCTGTACCGCAGGTCAAGGCGGCAGAGCTGGGCAACGACGCTAACCTATACGGCGCCGTGCAGGAGGCTATGCGCCTTTGCGAATAACTACTCTTGCGATGATTTTTCTGGGACGGGGATTAAAAAAACATTTTCTCGTCCCAAAAAAGACTGGTCTTCCGCCGCGCGTCACCAAAATGATTTTTTAAGGCTCTGTTAGACCAGGATTGACATACATGTGTCCCCACGGTGCCATATCGTTGACCCCATAGACCGCGATGATGGGGGCAGCATGAACGCCGA
>JAIHVJ010000426.1 GCA_022720335.1 Collinsella sp. | reverse complement strand
GTAGAGGCAAGCTCTATCAAAGACAATGCGATTTGGGCCGACGGCAACATCGAGATCTCGGGTGGCAGCCAGGTCAAGGCAAGCTCCGAGGAAGACGCCACCATCGACGGTAAAAACAGCCTCACGGTCACGAACGCTTCCCTCAACGCAAGTGGCGTTGGGTATGGCATCTATGTCTACAAGGGCATCACGTTCGATGGCGCAACCGTAACGGTCCGTGCAAGTGCAGGGAACGATGAAGCCAGCGCCCTCTTCACCGACGAGGACGACATCGTCATCAAGAACGGCTCGATCGTGGATGCGTTCGCAGAAGGCCAGTTCTCGACCGCAATCTTCACCAGAAACTACTACCCCAACGAAGCGGGTGGTCACATCTACATTAGTGACTCCGTTGTCAAGGCTATAGCCCGCTATGTCGAGTCCGGTAGCGACGGCCCCGATCACTACAGCAACGACCAAAGTGGCGCGGTCATTCCCGAGCATAGGGGCATGAACATCGGCATCTTTGCCCGGACCAAGGAGGGCATCACGCCCGCGACCATCTCGATTGTCCGCAGTAAGGTCACAGCTGAGGGAGACACGGCGGCAATCTTCGCCCTTGCCGTGAGCGCGGACGGCGAGACAATCGGCACCATCGAGATCGAAGGCGCTCCCATACAGACGCCCACAGGCGGCAAGATCATTGGCTATCGCAACAAGGAAGAACTCGATGACGGCATCTTCTACGTGGTGGGTCAAACCATCGGCACGGGCGACGCTGTGATCGACTCCCCCTATAACGAAGCTGTCGCCAAGAGCACGGTCATCGCGCCTCCCGAGGAGATCAAACCCGAGGAGAAGCCAGGCGAGACCAAGCCCGAGGGTTCCAAGTCCGAGGGCACGAAGACGACCAAGACCGTTGCAGTTGCAGCCACGGGAGCCAAGATCGCCGGCAAACTCGCAGCAACCGGCGACGCCTCGAGCGCAGCCATCGTGGCAGCCGCCCTTGCGGGAACAGCCGCCATCGCCGCGGGCGCCGTGGTGAGCCGCAAGCGCTCGTAAACACTTTTTCGCACGGGACGGGTGGATCGCGGCCCTTGCCTTCCTCGTCTACTTCTTCGTAGCGTAAGGGCAAGGC
>JAIHVJ010000425.1 GCA_022720335.1 Collinsella sp. | reverse complement strand
CCTTGACCACATTGGACGGAACAAAATTAGAGACGTCGCTACCGAGCGAGGCAATCTGGCGAACCACCGAGCTCGAAATATAGCCGTACTGCGGCGCACTCATGACAAAGATGGACTCCAGCTCGTTATCCAGGCGGTAGTTGAGGTCGGCCTGCTGCAGCTCATACTCAAAGTCGGTCATGGCACGCAGGCCCTTGACCACGGCTCCTGCTCCCTGTTCGCGGGCAAAATCGACCAAGAGGCCGGTGAAGGGCAGCACCTCGACGCCGTCAATATCACCGAGCGCTTCACGGGCCAGCGCCACGCGCTCGTCGAGCCTAAACGTGGTGCCGACGCCGTTTTTGCCCTGCGACTCGGCAACGGCCACGATCACGCTGGGAAAAATGCGGCGGGCGCGGCGAATGACGTCGATATGGCCAAACGTGATGGGATCGAAGGTGCCCGGGACGATTACGCGGTTAATGGTGTCACTCATGGGCATCCTCCGTGGGTGCGTCGCTATCGTTGCCATCATCCTCGCCGTTGCCAACCCAACGAAGCAGGTCGACCGAGGTTATGCCATAGCGCTTCTCCCGCATGGTCTCAAAACCAGCTGGATGAGCGCCCGTATCGGCCGCGGCGTGCTCAAAGAGCGCGTAGGCACCCTGCGCCAGCAAGCCTTGCTGAGCTAGGTTCTGTAGCAGCTCCTCGACCGGCTCAGCACCAAAAGCATAGGGCGGGTCGAGCAGAACCAGGTCAAAGGGACCGCCCGGCACGCGGCCGCGCGAAGCGCTTGCCAGCACGTCGCCGCCCACCACGCGCCAGCGCGCACGGTCGCGGCAGAGCGACTCGATATTCTTGGTAATCAGACGAGCAGCGTTGCGATCGATCTCGAACGTGGTGAGCGAGCGGGCACCGCGCGAGAGCATCTCAATGCCCAAGGCGCCGGAGCCGCCAAAGGCATCCAGCACGCGGACCTCGTCCAGATCGAAGTCGAATGCCGACATGACCATAGATGCGCACGCCTCGCGCACGCGATCGGTCGTGGGGCGGGTGACATCGCGACCACGGGGCTCCTCGATCTTACGACCGCGCCATTCGCCGCCGATGATTCTCATCCTCCGCTGACCTCCTTAAAGA
>JAIHVJ010000424.1 GCA_022720335.1 Collinsella sp. | reverse complement strand
GTCCGCGGCTCCGAAGGAGCAGGACAAGGCGCCACACATGGTCGAGGACGTTCTGAAAACTGAGCCCGGCCCCCGCCGGACAGGTCACACTACTCGCAGAGCAGCTTAGCGATCTGGACGGCGTTGGTTGCCGCGCCCTTACGGATTTGGTCACCGCAGCACCAGAAGGTAATGCCACGCGCGGCCTCCGGGTTCGAGATGTCGCGGCGCACGCGACCGACCCAAATCAGGTCCTGATCGGACGTATCCATCGGCATGGGGAAGCGGTCGTGCGCATCCTCGGCGCTCATGTCGTCAACCAGCTTCACGCCCGGAGCGGCAGCCAGCGCAACACGGGCCTCGTCAACCGTAATGTCACGCTCGAACTCGAGCGTAATGCTCTCGGAGTGCGAGCGCAGCACAGGCACGCGCACGCAGGTGCAGTTCACGCGCAGCTCGGGCAGGTGCATGATCTTACGGCCCTCGTTTTGCAGCTTCATCTCCTCAGAGGTAAAGCCCTCCTCCTTGACGCCGCCAATCTGCGGAATCAGGTTGCTCGCCAGCTGGGCGGCAAATGCGCGCGGCTCGGGAATCTCCTCGCCACGGCCCAGGGCAGCAAGCTGCGCTTCGAGCTCGGCCATACCGGGAGCACCGGCACCAGAAGCCGCCTGATACGTCGAGACGATCATGCGCTTCACGCCGGCAAGCTGATGCAGCGGCCACGTGGGAACCAGGCCGATGATGGTCGCGCAGTTGGGGTTGGCGATAAGGCCGTGATGCCACTTGATGTCGTCGGCATTGATCTCGGGCACGACCAGCGGCACCTCGGGATCCATGCGGAAGGCATGGCTGTTGTCGACCACGACGGCGCCGCGCTTTACGGCCTCGGGCAGCAATTCACCGGGAACTCCTGCTCGTTGAGGCACTCGAGCATCTGGGTGCCCACGGCTCCCGTCGCGCCCAAAATAGCAACCGTGTACTGTTTCATGCTTCCCCCTTTAAAGGTTGTGGCTTTTGCCCGCATGCCGAGCAGGCCGATTATTGTTGCCAGTTTATACAAGAACGGGGCGGGCACGAAACCCGCCCCGTCGAAACGAAACCGAAACGAAACGCCCCGCCGTAGATTTTGAGGCAACTCCCAAAAATCTAGCGAGATAGCAGCTACTTGTGGAGCGCAGCCAGAGCGGGATCGACCGGCGCGGAAGCCTCCAGGTCGGAGACCTTCACAATGCCGTTCTCATCGGAGAAGGCACGGTAAATGGTCCGAATCGCCAGGTCGAAGTCCTTCTCCTCGACACCGATGATGATGTTGATCTCGTCGCAGCTCTGCGAAATCATACGCACGCTCACGCCGGCCTGGCCAAGCATGCCAAACAGATGGCCCGAGATACCTGCGCGGCCGCGCAGGTTACGGCCGACGGTTGCGATGAGCGCCAAGCCCTCGACAACCTCGATCTCGAGCGGCTCGACCTCCTGCTGAATGTCGCCCACGAGCGAGTACAGCGAATCGTGCACGTCCTGCTCCTGCACCACGGCG
>JAIHVJ010000423.1 GCA_022720335.1 Collinsella sp. | reverse complement strand
CAACGTCCGCATACATGATGACTTCGCCATCGGCGTTACGGGCCGCGCGGCCAATCGTCTGAATCAGCGAACGGCGGTTGCGCAAGAATCCTTCCTTATCGGCATCGAGAATTGCCACCAGTGAGACCTCGGGAAGATCCAAGCCCTCGCGAAGCAGGTTGATGCCAACGAGAACATCGATCTTGCCCTCGCGCAGCGTTCGCAGGATCTCGACACGGTCCATTGTCGCCGTATCAGAATGCATGTAATTGACCTTAATGCCCGCATCAAGCAGATGGTCGGTCAGGTCCTCGGCCATGCGCTTGGTCAACGTGGTCACCAGCACGCGCTCCTTGCGGGCAACGCGCTCGCGAATCTCGTCCTCAAGATCGTCAATCTGACCGCGAACCGGACGCACATCGATCTTGGGATCGAGCAGACCGGTCGGACGAATAATCTGCTCAACGTCGTTCTGGCTAACCCGCAGCTCATAGTCGCCCGGTGTTGCCGAAACGTAGATGAACTGGGGTATCCTTGCCTCAAACTCATCGAAACGAAGCGGGCGGTTATCGAGCGCCGAGGGCAGGCGAAAACCGTGTTCCACCAGCGTCACCTTACGCGAGCGGTCACCTTCGTGCATGCCGCGAATCTGCGGCACCGTCACATGGCTCTCATCGATGATGCAGAGCATATCCTTGGGAAAGTAATCGATTAGGGTAAACGGCGGCTCACCCGGCTTGCGACCGTCCAGATGACGCGAGTAGTTCTCGATGCCGTTGCAAAAGCCCATCGTCTCGAGCATCTCAAGATCATAATCGGTGCGCTGCTGCAGACGCTGCGCCTCGAGCAACTTGTCGGTCGCCTTGAGCTCCGCCACGCGCTTCTCGCACTCTTCGCTGATCGATTTCAGAGCCGCCTTGACCTTCGGCTTCTCGGTCACATAGTGTGATGCCGGCCATACGGGGATGGCCTCATACTCACGAAGCATCTCACCGGTGACCTCATCGATCTCGGCAATCAGCTCGACCTCGTCGCCAAAGAACTCAAACCGCAACGGATGCTCAGCATAAGGCGGATACACGTCGACAACATCGCCGCGCACGCGGAACGTGCCACGCGCCAGGTCATAGTCATTGCGATCATATTG
>JAIHVJ010000108.1 GCA_022720335.1 Collinsella sp. | reverse complement strand
TAAGCGGGATGCGCTCGATCTTGCCCGCCTCGACCCACATGGCGAGGGCGTCGTGCAGCGCCACCCAGGCGCCGGTGATGCTCGCTGTACGCGTGCCGCCATCGGCCTGAATCACATCGCAGTCGACGGTGACGGTGTACTCGCCGAGCGCCTTCATGTTGACGACGGTACGCAGGCTGCGGCCAATGAGGCGCTCGATCTCCATGGAACGGCCCTTGCGATTGGCGTGCTCGCGCTTGCAGCGCTTGCCGGTCGACGCCGGCAGCATGGCATACTCCGCAGTCACCCAGCCGGCCTTGGCACCCTTGCGCCAGCCCGGCACGCCCTCCTCGATGGTGGCAGCGCACAGTACGCGCGTGTCGCCAAACTCGGCCAGGCACGAACCGTGGGCGTGCTTCATGACGCCACGGGTGAGCTTAACGGGGCGAAGCTCGTCGGCAGCGCGACCGTTGGCGCGGTTGACCTGCATATACTCCATGAAATGATCCTTTCGGCAAAAGACGAGGCGAAAGCTTTGGCGGCTATTGCGCGCCTAGCCAAGTTCGTCGATATCGATATGCTCGATGCTCTTGAGCGGCTGGCCGAAGATAAAGCTGCCTGCCACCGCAAACTCGGCAATGTTATCGGCCGTCGTTGCAAAACGATGCTGCGGCTCGGCAGCGCCCCCCGCCAGCTGCTCGCGGCGCGTGAGGATATCAGTCAGTTCGCGCGTGGTCTCCTCGGCGGAGCTCACCACGCGCACCCCGGGCCCCAACGCATGGCGGATAGGCCCAACGAGCAGCGGGAAGTGCGTGCAGCCGAGCACCACAGTATCGATACCGCGATCGCGCAGCGGCTCAACCGTGGCGCCGACCAGCGCGCGCACGGCAGGCGTATCGAAGATATCCTCGTTCTCGAGCCACTGCTCCTGCAGATGCGCGCCCGAGGCGAGCTCGTGCTCGACAACCTCGACAAAGCTCGAGGCAGGGCAGCCGTACACGTCGACGCCGGCATCCAAGTCCTGGATGGCGCGCGTGTAGGCGCCCGAGCGAATGGTGAGGTTGGTGGCGAGCACACCCACGCGACGCGTGCGGGTGCTGTTGATCGCCGCGCGCGCACCCGGCGCAATCACGCCGATCACGGGAACATCGAGCACCTGCTGGGCCAGGCGCAAGGCAGCGGCGGTCGCGGTGTTGCAGGCGATGACCATAATCTTGACGTCGTGCCTCGACAGCCAACGGCCCGCCTGCAGCGCAAATGAGCGCACCTCGTCCTCGGTACGGGTGCCATAGGGACAGCGCTTAGTGTCGCCAAAGTAGTAGACGGACTCGTACGGGAGCGCCGTAGCAATTGCCCGCGCGACCGTCAGGCCGCCCAGTCCCGAATCGAACACGCCGATCGGGCGCGTGTCGCCGGCCAGATTCTCGATATCGGACATTACCTCACCAGTTTCTCTCGAACAGATTGGCTGCGCGTTGCGACGCGGCGCTATGAACGAGCCGCGACCAGCAGCTCAGCCGTCGCCACCCAACCGTCGACGATCTTGCCGCGCGTAACGAAGGCGTTGTCGCACGCGTCCAGGAACTCAGGTGCGCCGGCACTCGTCAGGCCGTTCTCGACCAGGCAGAACGTGCCCACGTGGTCGGCCATGTAGAAGTCGGACTCGGAATCGCCGAGTGCCAGCGTCTCCTCGCGCTCGATACCCAGGTGCTCGCAGAAACGTGCGATGGCGACACCCTTGTTGAGGCCCGCGGGATTGATGTTAAACGCGCGACCGTCCTCGACGCGATCGAGCTCGAGTGTCGTCGGCTTGGACAGGTGCGTCAGATGGCCGTTGCAAGCCCAGACCAGACCGCAGCCGGCTTCGTCGAGGATTGCCTGAACCTCGTCGTCGGGCACATCGCCGCGCATGCCGACGGTGACCTCGCGGTATTTGTAGCCGGTCGACATATCGTTGTGGTACTCGATCTTGTGCGGCCAGCGAGCGAGGATCTTCTCGCACACGCCGGTCTGCTCGATCACCTGGTGCGGTGTGAGGCCGCAAGCGGGATCGTAGGGCATATCGCCGGTCAGGTACTCCCAGTCATTGGCCTTGAGGTCGTACATGACCAGGCCACCCATCTCGCCAATGTAGGAATTGAGGCCGAGCACGCGTGCGTCCTCGTGGATCATGGTGCGGTTGCGACCCGAGGTGGGAACCACCTGGATGCCGGCGCGGGCGAGCGCCACGACGGCCTCGACGAGCTTGGTCGAAGGGTTGCCGTCGTTGTCGCGCAGCACGCACGAGCCGGGCGCGAGCATGGTGGCGTCCAGGTCGGTAAAGACGTATTTGACCTTGGCAAGGCGCTCGCGCATCTCGCCCGAAAGCTCAGCGACGGTCGGCAGGGTGTTATGGGACATGGTCACTCCATTACGTTGAAGGGGCTTCTGGTCTTACGCGGCGCGCCTCGCTTGGGGGAAACGCGCTTGCAACGGCAGCGCGCTCAGGACGCCGCCGTCATCACAGCTCATTAGTCAAACTGGGTAACATCGATTAAACGATTGGCCAGCGAAAGGTCGCTCTCGATGGGCACGAACTCGTCACCCACGTGCATGAGTTCCTCGTCGCCCTTTGCCAGCAGCAAGACGATAGTGGGCGCATCGGGGCTGACGTATTCCTCGCGCGCTGCCTTAAAAGCCGCATGTACGGCAGCCTCGCGATCGAGGATGATCTTGTTCGGCGTATCGTCGGGAACATGCTCGGCAAGCTCGCGGCAAACCTTCATCGGGTCCTCGTGAGCCGGATCCTCATTGGCAAAGATCATCAGGTCGGAGTACGGCGCGGCCTCGCGCGGAAGCTGCTCGCGGCGCTCCTGCGCCTTGCCACCAGCGGCACCAAACAGCGCGATAACCGGGCTGGTGGGAAACGCGCGCTTGACCGACGAAAAGAGCGAGCGGAACGAAAGCTGGTTGTGCGCGTAGTCAACGACGCAAATCACGCGGCCGTCCTTCGACTCCACGACCTCCATGCGGCCCGGCACACGCAGTTTGGAGAGGCCCTTCTTGATAGCCTCGATACCGATGCCGATCTCGCGCGCAGCGGCGATAGCGACCAGCGCGTTTTCCACGTTAAAGTCGCCCGCGATACCCAGCAGGACCTTCTCCCCCGCCTCGGGCTCGTCGGCGCTCATGCCGTGCAAGTTGAACTCGATGTTAAAGCCGAGCATGCGGACATCGCTCGCCCACAGGCTTGCCTCGGGATGCTCGACGCCAACGGTCACCAAGCGCTCGGCCGTCGACGCTGCCTCTAGCACACGGTCAACCTCATCGGTGCCCAGATTCACCACGGCGGTCTTTGCCTGGTCAAAGATCCTAAGCTTGCTCTCAAAATAATCCTCAAACGTGGGGTGTTCGATCGGCGAGATGTGGTCGCGGCCGATGTTGAGGAAGCACGCCACGTCAAACGGCAGATTCTCGACGCGTTGGTACTTGAGCGCCTGGCTCGAGACCTCCATGACCATGGACTGGCGACCGGACGTGCGGCAGTTGGCGATATGGCGCCAAACCTCGGGGGCCTCGGGCGTGGTGTTGGTGCTCTCGTAGCACTCGATACCATCGTCGGTACTCACCGAGCCGATCATGCCGCAGGACTCGCCCGCCGCCTTGATGATGGACTGGAGCATAAAAGCGGCCGTGGTCTTTCCCTTGGTGCCGGTGATGCCCACGATCTTGACGTCGTGGTCGGGACGGTCGTAGACCTCCGGCGGCAACAGGGCCATGGCCGTGCGAACACTATCAACAACCAGCATCGCAGCACCGCTCTCCTGCGCCAGCGGCTCCAGAGACTCGACCAGCGACTCCTCGCACACAAATGCGACGGCGCCCGCATCGAGCGCCATGCTCAAAAACGCGGGCTTAAAGGCAGCACCTTTGCAAAAGAATACGTCACCTGCCGAGACCGCGCGCGAATCAAACGAGCAGCCGGTCACGGCGCGCTCGTCAACCTGCTCTGATGCGCGCAGCTCGCCGCACACATCGAGAAGCTTGGCAAGCGTATCGACCGTGGTCACGGTCGCGGAATCCGAATGGTGCATCTTTCACCTTTCTCAGCCATTTGGCAGGGACGGTTTTATAGTAACTGAAACGCACCCACGCAAAAACGGCTCCCGGAGGAGCCGTTACACGCAGGCGTTCGTAAGCCGAGGCTAGGCAGCCTGAACAGCGGGCTGGTCCTCGTCGATAAAGAAGCGCTTGTACCACACTAGGAACACGAGCGGCGTATAGATCTTGCGCTGGAAATCGCCCTTGCCCGCAAAGTGCAGATCGAGCAGGTGCATGAGCTCGTCGGTATTGAAGAACTCGCTTGCCCACGGCGCGGTGAAGTACTCCTTGACATAGTCGTACCACTTTTGCTCGCGCAGCCAGTAGACAATCGGCACCGGGAAGCCCACCTTGGGACGGGTGGCCCACTCATCGGGCAGCGACTTGTTGGCAGCGTGGCGGAGTACCTGCTTGTTGCCGTTCTCGTTGATGCGGTAGCGATCGGGAATGTGCTCGGCGAACTCCATGACTTTGCGGTCCAGGAAGGGCACGCGCAGCTCCAGCGAGTGCGCCATGCACATCTTGTCGGCCTTGAGCAGAATGTCGCCCGGGAGCCACATGTTCATGTCCAGGTACTGCTTCTTGACCAGTTCGGGCTGACCCTTCACGCGTGCGTAGATGGGTGCAGCGAGCTCGAAGGCGCCGTCGCCGGTGTTGTACTCGGGCTTGAGCACGCCGTCGACCTCGCGCTCCGGCCATACCAGAGCCTGTCCCAGGAACGACTTCTCGGGGATCTCGGCACCCTTGACCAGGAAGTTATGTCCCTTGAAGTACGGCATATGCAGCGCCAGGTTACCGAGCGCGCGACGGATGGGCAGCGGCACCATCTTTTTGTACTTGCGGACCGGAACCGTGTCCTCGTAGTAGGCGTAGCCGCCAAAGAGCTCGTCGGCGCCTTCGCCCGAAAGCACGACGGTGACGTCCTTGCGGGCCATCTCGGCCAAGAACCACAGCGGCACGGAAGACAGGTTGGACTGCGGCTCGTCCATGTGATACTGGATGTCCTCGAGCGCACCGAAGAACTCGTCGGCGGTAATCATCTTGCGAACGTTCTCGACGCCGAGCTTATCGGAAAGCTCCTTGGCGTAGTTGGTCTCATTGAAATTCTTGTAATCGAAGCCCACCGAGAAGGTCTTGTCGGGCATGAGGCAAGCGGCGATGTAGCTGGAGTCGACGCCGCCGGAGAGGAACGACGCGACCTTGACGTCGGCGATGCGATGGGCCTCGACGCTCTCGTGCACGACCTCGTCCAGCTCGTCGACGTACTCCTCGAACGGCTTCTCGACGGCAGAGTAATCGCAATCCCAGTAGCGCTCGATGTTCATCTTGCCGGTCGGGATATCGACGGTAAAGTAGTGCGCCGGCGGCAGCTTGTAGACACCCTCGAAGAAGGTCTCCTCGGTTGCCGAATACTGCAGCGTCATGTACGGACGCAGGGCCTTTTTGTTGACCGCCTTGTGGAAGTGCGGGTAGTCCAGGAAGCTCTTGATCTCGGAACCAAAGAGCACGCCCGGAGCGCCGTCGCCCGCATCAGCCATGGGATAGTAGTAAAGCGGCTTGATGCCAAAGATGTCGCGGGCGCCAAAAAGCTTGTTCTTCTTTTTGTCCCAGATGACGAAGGCGTACATGCCGCGCAGGCGATCGAGTACGGCCTCGCCCCACTCCTCGTAGCCGTGCAGGAGGCTCTCGGTGTCGGCTCCACAGTGGAACTTATAGCCCTTGGCTTCGAGCTCGGAACGGAGTTCTTGGAAGTTGTAGATCTCACCGTTGAAGACAATGACGACGCTGCCGTCCTCATTGGCCATGGGCTGAGCGCCGGCCTCGGTCAGGTCGAGGATCGACAAGCGGCGGAAGCCGAGGGCAACGCGGCCGTCGATAAACTGACCGCCCATGTCGGGACCGCGATGGACGATGCGGTCCATCATCTTGGTGAGCACCTCGGATTGGTTATCCGTCCCACCGACAAAACCGACAAAACCGCACATATACTATCCCCTCTGCTGTTGCTGGGCATCAAATCGAATCAGTAGCTTTTGAGTATACCCGAGGGCGTAAAGAGGGGCGGAATGTTCAGGCAATCTCAACTGAATCAGCTCCGCTGCGACACGTGCCAGTTACCTTTAATGGATATGAGGTGAATGAGGCGATTGTTTTGCTATACTCTCTCCGCACGGGCGATTGGCGCAACGGTTAGCGCAGGTACCACTGATTTGATAGGCTCCCAGCTATGGGGGCCTTTCTTTTTTGGGCCCATCGCAGAGGGATTCGAACCCGAAAGGGTGCGGAGCTGAGGAAACGCGAAGCGTTTTCCAGCGCAGCACGCGAGGGCCGTAGGCCCGAAGCGAGAGCGGGCGGCGCCAGCCGCACGCGGACATCCCTCATCGCCCACCACCGAATTGGAAACGGTCCTCGCAAGGGGACCGTTTTTGTTTGGGCCCAGCGCATGGGATTCGAACCCGCCAGCACGTCTGTCACAAAGGCCGTGGCCAAAAAATGGCAAAAATGAGTACTGCTACTTTGTTTGCAACATATAAAAAGATAGTATTTGCTTAAGTTACGCAACATATGTCCATTATAAGGACTAGCAATTGGATCAAAATCGTACATTCATCGCCATTTCGACTAGCTATCTGGCCTTATTAGTCCAAAATTGCTGTTACCAAATCGGTAACAGTACTCATATTTGATGTTTTTTGACCAGCAGGTCTCCCCGCCTTAGCAAATCTAAGGCAAAACGGGCTCCAGACCGCTGAATCGTGCCGCATATGGCACGTCCACAGTCCGGAACCCGGTTCAAATTGAGTTATTGCGCCGCGTTAGCCCAAGACACCCGACAGAATCTCGATCAGACTGTCCACGTCGGATTCCTCGCAGACGAGCGGCGGCAGGAAACGCAGCGTATGGGCACCCGTAGCGTTAATCACGGCACCGGCGGCCAGCGCGCGGGCAACAATATCATGCGCGTCGCCCGCGGCATCATCCAAATCACAGCCGAGCATCAAGCCGCGGCCACGCACCTCGGTCACGTTCGGCAGCTTGGCGAGCTTTGCCTCCATATAGGCGCCTACCTTGGCAGCATGGTCGGCATAATCGCCGCGCACGAGCGCGGAGAGCGTCGCGGCGCACGCCGCGACAGCCAAGCAGCTACCGCCAAAGGTCGAGCCGTGGTCGCCCGGCTTAAACACGTCGGCAATCTCCTTCTTTGCTACGACGGCACCCATGGGCACGCCATCGGCAATGCCCTTGGCAAGGCTCATGATGTCGGGTTCCACGCCATAGGTTTGGAATGCAAACGGCTTGCCGGAGCGGAAGATGCCGCACTGGACCTCGTCGGCTATAAGCACGGCGCCCACTTCGTGTGCCAGGTCGCGCGCTGCCGCCATAAACTCCTCGGTCATGGGGTGCACGCCACTCTCACCCTGGATCGGCTCGAGCATCACGGCACAAATTTCGCTCCCCAGCTGCTTAAAGATCGCACGCAGTTCATTGATATCGTTGGGCGTACAGGCCACAAAGCCACCCGGCAGCGGGCGGAAACTATCCTGCAGCCAATCCTGCATGGTGGCGGCAATGGTCTCGAGCGTACGGCCGTGGAAGCCGCCGCGCATGCACACGATAGTGTTGCCGCCGTTACCGGCACGCTTGGCGTACAGGCGCGCAAGCTTCATCGAGCCCTCATTGGCCTCGGCGCCGGAGTTGGCAAAGAAGGTCTCCCAAACCTGCTCATCCGCAGCCGGGGCACCAAGAGCAGCTGCCGTGGTCTCATCGCCGGCGGCAATGGCATCGGCAAGCACGCGTGCACCATCTAAGTCGTCGTTGGCAAGCTTGGACAGCAGCGCCGCGACCTGTCCACGCTGCTCGATGTAGAAGTAATTGGAGACATGCATGAGCTTATTGGTCTGTGCCTCGAGCGCCGAGAGCACAGCCGGGTCGCCATGACCTAGGCTGCACACGCCGATGCCGGCAAGAAAGTCGAGGTACTCACGACCATCGTCGCCGGTGAGCTTCATGCCGTGACCCTCGACAAACTCGACCGGAGAGCGGCCAAAGGTATGCATAACGTAATGGGATTCAAGCGATTGCTGAGCTGCAAGTGACATGGGATGCCTTTCGTTGAGCGCCGGACGGCGCAGGCCTATGGGTGCAGAAATGGGGCGGCTGCGGGTCAGTTAGACTGTCTGAAGCTTCTCGACCTCGTCGAGGTTCTCGGTCAGACGCGCAGCAAACGTCGAAAGCGGATGCGGATGCGTATCGAACTCGTAAGCCGTCTCGGTGGAATGGATCACGGTGCCGACGCCGGCATCGGTCAGCAGCTCCAGCAGCAGCGAATGCGGCGTGGTGCCGTTGATGATGTGAGCGCGAAATACGCCGCCGGCAAGCGCATCGACGGCCGCACGCAGCTTGGGAATCATGCCCTTATCGACCTCGCCGCCGTAGAGCATTTCGTTAACCTCGTCGAGCGTTAGGTTGGAGATGAGTGAGTCTTTATCGCTAAAGTCCTTGTACAGGCCGTCGACGTCGGTCAAAAAGATCGCCTTATGCGCATGCAGCGCCGCCGCAACGGCACCGGCGGCGGTATCGGCGTTGATGTTGAAGAAACCGCCGTCCTCCCCCGCCGCGACGGTAGCGATGACGGGGATGTACTCGCTATCGAGCAGGCGCTCGATATAGTCGGTGTTGACGTGCGTGACCTTGCCTACGCGGCCGAGTTCGGGGTCGAGCGGCTCGGCGATGAGCGTACCGGCATCGCTGCCCGAAACGCCCACGGCCAGGTTGCCGTGATGGTTGAGCGCCGCGACCAGCTCCTGGTTGACCTTGCCGCCCAGCACCTCGCGCACGATATCCATGGTCGCCGGCGTGGTCACGCGCCGGCCGTTCATAAACTCGACGGGGATGTCGTAGTGGCTAAGCGCCTCGTTGATGGCCTTGCCGCCACCGTGCACGATAACAGGGCGCATGCCGATGATCTTGAGCAGGACGATGTCGCTCATCACGTCGCGGCGCAGCTGCTCATCAACCATGGCGGCTCCGCCATATTTGATAACAACCGTCTTGCCGGTCAGGTTCTTAATCCACGGCAGCGCTTCGAACAGCAGCTGCGCGGTTGCTTCGTTGGATTCACTCGAACGACAATCGCGTGCGAATTTCATAATCTGCCTCGTCTTTCGTATCGTTATCGCGCCGTGCTCCGCTGTCCGCAATCGCGGCAAGATGCGCAGCGTGCCTGGAATCTAGGAACGGTAGTCGCCGTTGATGGAGATGTACTCATGCGTGAGGTCGCAGGTCCACACGGTCGTTGCCGCGTCGCCTGCGCCCAGGTCGGCCGAGATCACGATCTCGGGCGCCTCAAAACGTCGTAGAGCCTCGTCCTCGTCAAAGGGAACAGTCAGACCGTTGCGACAGACAGGCATGCCCATCATGTCGATGGAAACGTCTTCCTGATTAAACTTCACGCCGCACTTGCCAAGCGCCATAGCAACGCGGCCCCAGTTGCAGTCGTGGCCGGCGATGCAGGTCTTAACGAGCGGCGAGTTGGCAACGGCACGGGCGGCGATATCGGCCTCCTCGTCGTTAGCGGCGCCGGTAACGTTGACCGTAACAAGCTTGGATGCGCCCTCACCATCGGCGGCGATATTGCGCGCCAGGCTCTCGCACACCTCGTGCACGGCAAATGCCAACTCGTCAAAGGCATTGGAGCCCTCGACGATCGGCTCGGCATCTGCGGCAGCGGCGCCGGAGGCAAGCATGATGCAGGTGTCGTTGGTCGAGGTGTCGGAATCGACCGTTACCTTGTTAAAGGTCTGCTTGACGGTCGAGAGCAGCAGGGCATGAAGTGCCGCAGGCTCGACGGGAGCATCGGTGGTGATAACTGCGATCATGGTGGCCATGTTGGGCATGATCATGCCAGAGCCCTTGCACATTCCGCCTACCGTATAAACATTGCCCGCATGACCCGCAGCCTCACTGACGTAGGACACGGCGTACTCCTTGGAGTGCGTGTCGGTCGTCATGATGGCGCGAGCGGCATCGGCGCCATCGCGGGCGGAGAGCGCCTCGTAGGCAGCAGGAATGGCGGTCTCAAACGTGTCGATCGGCAGAATCTGGCCAATTACACCCGTGGAGGCAACCAGAATCTGCTGAGGCTCGCAGCCGATGACCTGCGATGCGATGCTGCACGTCTCGCGCGCGCATGCAAGGCCGGTCTCACCCGTGGCGGCGTTGGCATTGCCAGAGTTGACCGAAATGCCGGCGATGATACCGTACCCCTTGTCGGTACCGCCCAGGTTGGCACGGCTCACCTGCACGGGCGCCGCGCAAAAGCGATTGGTGGTAAACACGCCAGCACCGGGACAGGGTTTATCGGGCACGACGAGCGCGTAATCCAGACGCTCGGGGTTCTTGCGGAACCCAGCGTGGATGCCTGCAGCCTTAAAACCAGCCGCAGCCGTAACGCCACCCTCGACGGCGCGAATCTTGATATCAAACAGCTCGGTATTCATCGTCTTTATGACTCCTTATGTCAAACAAAAAACGGACATCGGTTGGTGCGCCATGCCAGTCGTGATCATGAGACCAGCTTAAGAGTGGCGCCCCACTCGATGCCCGACTACCAAATCGTTAACAATCGAATGTGCTACACCGGGCACGCCACTGTGGGCAAGCCTCGTCGCTCGTCAAAGCCAAAGACGATATTGGCGCACTGGACCGCTTGGCCCGCAGCGCCCTTGCACAGATTGTCGATGGCGCCCGTCGCCACCAGCACGCCCGCGCGCTTGTTGAGCGCGAGGCCAATCTGGGCGGCGTTGGT
>JAIHVJ010000422.1 GCA_022720335.1 Collinsella sp. | reverse complement strand
GTCATCCACCCCCATAATGTTCGCCGCGTGATTCGCGCGCTCGAAATGCACGATGATGGTGTGTCCTACGCGCAGCAAAAGTCTCAGTTTAGTGTTCCGCGCGAGCATTATCATGCTCTGTGGTTTGGTCTGACGCGCAATCGCGAGGTGCTCTACGAGCGCATTAACCTGCGCGTCGATATGATGTTTGAGCAGGGCCTTGTCGATGAGGTCCGCGGTCTTATGGACCAGGGACTGGGAGATGCCCTGACGTCGATGCAGGCAATTGGCTATAAAGAGATCATTGACGCTTTCAATGGCGTGATTTCTATGGATGAGGCTCGCGAACTCATCAAGATTCGTTCGCGTCGCTATGCCAAACGTCAGCTTTCGTGGTTTAAACGCGATGACCGCATCGTGTGGTTCGATATGCATGAATGTACGATCGATGAGGTCGTTGAGGAAATCCTGCATCGTATTGAGGCTGCCTAATGGCCCGTTTCCCCCTTGTTCCCACGGCACCCGAGCCCGAGCGTGCCATATTAGTTGGTGTTGAGTGGCGCGACAATGCGTGGCCGCTCGATCGTTCGCTTGACGAGCTTGAGCGCCTAGCCCATACGGCTGGCGCCCAGTGTGTGGCGCGTTTGTCACAGCGTTTGGTAAAGCCGTATCCTAAATCGTTTATCGGTTCCGGTAAGGTTGAAGAGCTGTACGGCCTGGTACATCGCATGGATGCCGATGTCGTTATTTTTGACGACGACCTGACGCCCTCGCAGCAATCCTATTTGGAGAAAGCCGTGGGCGAGCCGGTAAAGATTATCGATCGCACGGCACTGATCTTGGATATCTTTGGCCTTCATGCTCAGACGCGTGAGGGACGCCTACAGGTACAGCTGGCACAGCTTCAATATCTGTTGCCTCGTCTGCGTGGCATGTGGAGTCATCTCGCCAAGGAACAGACGCGCGGCGGCATCGGCTCACGCTTTGGTCAGGGCGAAAGTCAGCTCGAGGTCGACCGTCGCCTCATTCGTAATAAGATCGCTGCGCTTCGTCGTGAGCTCAAGCAGGTTGAACAGCGTCGCGATGTTCAATCTAAGAGCCGCATTGAGTCACCGGCGTTTCGCGTCGCGTTAGCCGGTTATACCAATGC
>JAIHVJ010000421.1 GCA_022720335.1 Collinsella sp. | reverse complement strand
CCCAAGGGCGGCGCGGGGCGTTGGCTATCAGAGGCGGAGCTTTTTTACCGTCAGGGCTTACTGATGGCCGACTTCGAAGACGATTGTCCCTACAACGGCACGTTTAAGTCGTACTTTCCCACCTACAACGCCATGAGCGATCGACAACTGCGCGGCTACTTTACCTGGCGCGCCCAGGTGCGCCGCAAAAAAGTGGAAGAGACGTCCACGTCCTTCGCCTTTTTATATCTCTACGAGCTCATCTGCGGCATCGGTGTAGACAATCCGCTCGACGGCTTCCGCAAAATCAAAGCCTTTTGGGAATCATACCGAGCTTATGAGCCCGGCATCGACCGGTTCGCGCGCGTATGGCTGCAGGACTACGCCGTATTCCACGGGCTCGATCCCAAACTGCTCAGCGATTCCAAAACGGTCTTATTTGATAAGGCGCTCATTGAGCTGCGCCGTGCGGCACGCGATATCGAGCCCTTGCCTACACCCGCTACACCAGCAACCAAACGCCGCAAATCCTCCGAGCCGACCCTCCCCCTGCCGCCCGATGAGGCGCGCGAGGAGCGACTGATGGCTGCGATCAATGCGCTGTCGACCTACAACCTGGGCAACTCAAGGATCAACCATGCGCACCATCGCGACCTGCGACACGTGGCTTGCGCCGTCTATGTCCGCATGGCCCGCTACTATGACACGCACCGAAAGAGTGGCATTGTGGCGAGCCTGTTTGGGGAGGAGACGGCCATGCCTTATACCATGTTTGCCTCGGCCGTCTTCTTTGCCCCCGAGCGCCACAAGGACTGCGAATATCGTCTGGACCCCATCCATATCTACCGTTGCCAAAACGGCTTTTGGGAATGCATGCGCATCCACGGCAGCAGACAAAAGAGCAGCAAGCTCGGCGAGATGATGCGTGCCTGCGATCAGCGCTTGCGCTTGGCGTTGGATCCCGCTCATCCCCTTAAGGAAGAAAAGGTTCCCAAATATCTGGCCAAGATCATCGACGATGAGATTGTGGCCTGGCTTTCGTGGGACGCTGCACACCAGCCCGTCAAGATCGATATCGACCTGAGCCAGCTGGGGCATATCCGAAACGCCGCAGCACAGACGCGCGAGGCGCTTTTGATCGACGAGGAGCGCGA
>JAIHVJ010000420.1 GCA_022720335.1 Collinsella sp. | reverse complement strand
GAGCTGACGGAGACGACGTTTGCCCAGATAAAACCGACCAAAATAAACCTGTTCCTTATTGGCAGGTTTTAAAAGCCGGCAGGGCGCTTGTCCCCGCCGGCCTGGTACCGAGTCTTTGTCGTTTGGGCTACTTGGCAGCCTCGGGCTTGTAGGTGACAAACTCGATTGCGAAGCCCACGGCGGCACCCACGAGCGAGGCAACGATAGCCCAGATCATGTGGTTGATGCCGTTAACACCGGAGGGATCGATGAAGGACAGCCAGTTGAAGACGCCCAGACCGCCGGACATGTACACCACGGCGCCGGAGATGCCGATGATGAGGCCGCCCACGGTAGAACCGATGCTGGCGTTGATGAAGGCCTTCTTATCGGGCAGGGCAACACCGTAGATAGCGGGCTCGGTGACGCCAAAGAAGAAGGCGGAGATCATGGCCGGCAGTGCGATGCCGCGGAACTTCTCGTCCTTGTTCTTGAGATACATGGCAAAGAGCACGGCGCCCAGCGAGAAGGAGTGAGCGATAACGGAGCCCAGGATGTAGTCGTGGCCCAGAGTGGACAGGTTGACCAGCGCGATGGGCACGAGGGACCAGTGGAAGCCAAAGATGACCAGGCACATCCAGAAGGCACCGACGAGGGTGCAACCCAAGATGGAACCGATCATGGGCAGGCCAAACAGCAGCGCGAAGAGCTCACCGAGCAGGTTGGTGATGAGCGTGGCGATGGGGCCAATGACCAGGTAGCCAAGGGTGACGGTGACGGTGACGACGATCAGCGGGGTGAAGAACATCTTCATAGAAGCGGGCATCCACTTCTTAACCCAGTGCTCGAGGGTAGAGCCGAACCAGATCATGAGCAGGATGGGGATAACGGAGCTGGTGTAACCCGAGGCGGGCATGATGAGCGGCAGGCCCAGGAACGTGGTGTACCAAGAGAAGGTACCGGCAAAGCCGAGCTCGACGGAGCCGACAACCTCACCCGAGGTCAAGGCAACCATGGTGGGGTACACCAAAGCAAAGGCGATGGCCATGCCGTTGAACTCGCTCATCTTGAACTTCTTGGCCGCGGTAAAGCCAAGCACCACGGGCAGGAAGTAGAACATGCCGTCGGCGACGGTGTAGAGCAGCGTGTAGGCGC
>JAIHVJ010000419.1 GCA_022720335.1 Collinsella sp. | reverse complement strand
CCGGCCGAGGGAGCGCCGGCGCTCGATTCGCATGGAGTAACCCACAACGATGCTGCTTACGCAAACGACAACGCCCGAGGACGTCAAGGCTCTTAATCGTGCCGAGCTCCCGCAGCTCTGCGACGAGATTCGCCACGCCATCCTCGAAAGCTCCGCCGCCGTCGGCGGGCACGTTGCCCCCAACCTGGGCGTCGTTGAGCTTACGGTTGCGCTTCATCGCGTGTTTAACTCCCCTATCGACAAGATTGTCTTTGACGTTTCGCACCAGACCTACGCCCACAAGGCGCTGACTGGGCGCGCGTACACTTATATCGATCCGAAGCGCTTTGGCGAGGCCTCTGGCTTTGCCAATCCCGACGAGTCCGAGCATGACCTGTTCGCCATGGGTCACACCTCGACCTCGGTGAGCCTGGGCTGCGGCCTAGCGCACGCTCGCGACCTGGCGGGCGATGCGTACAACGTCATCACCATCATTGGCGACGGCTCGCTTTCGGGCGGCCTGGCGTTTGAGGGCTTTAACAATGCCGCCGAACTCGATAGCAACCTGATCATTATCGTCAACGATAACGACCAGTCCATCGCCGAAAACCACGGTGGCCTGTATCGTAATCTGGCCGAGTTGCGCGCCAGCAACGGCACCTGTGAGCGCAACGTTTTCCGCGCGATGGGACTCGACTACCGCTATCTGGACGCCGGTAACGATGTGTTGGCCCTCGTCGACGCGCTGCAGGAGCTGCGCGATATCGATCACCCCATCGTGCTGCACGTCTCCACCGCCAAGGGCAAGGGCTTTGAGCCAGCCCAGAGCGACCCCGAGCGCTGGCACCACGTGGGTCCGTTTGACATGGCGACCGGGCGCAAGCTCTGCCCGGGCCATCCGAGCGAGCCTGCGCCGCGCACCTATGCCGACATTACGGGCGAGGCGCTCAGCGCCGCCATCGAGCGCGATCCGCAGGTCGTGGGCATCACGGCCGCCACACCCTACATCATGGGCTTTACACCCGAGCTTCGCGCTGCCGCCGGCAAACAGTTCGTCGATGTGGGCATTGCCGAGGAGCACGCCGTGACCTTTGCCACCGCGCTTGCGCGCTCGGGCGCCAAGCCAGTCTTTGGTGTGTACGGCACGTTTTTGCAGCG
>JAIHVJ010000418.1 GCA_022720335.1 Collinsella sp. | reverse complement strand
TTCTTCGAGCGTTATTAATTTCACATCCCCTGAGCGAGCCGACATGCCGAACGGTCGACATGCCGGCCCGTCCCCAATCTGAAGGACCGCTTTTGACGCAGCAGTTTACGATTTCCGTATCCCGACCGGATGGGACGCCCATCCCCGTCGTCGTTACCAAAAAGTGCGTCAAGAACTTCAATCTACGCGTCACATCGAGCGGCGAGGTCCACGCCAGCGCACCACTTGGCGCCAGCCGCGAGCGTATTGAAGCGTTTGTGAAGCGCAACAGCGCCTGGATTATCAGCCGACGTGCCCAGCGCGAGCAACGTCAGGCGACGGCGCGAGAGCCGCTCAGTCCCTCGTCCATCATTGCACTTTGGGGCAAGCCCATCACGGTACAGGATGCACTCGATCATAACTTTGCATCACCCGCACCGCGGCCCAAGCAGGCTACCTTCGCAAGTTTTATGGGTACCGACGAGCCAAACGGACGTCCGCAGGCCAAGTGGAACGCGACCCTCGACGGCTTAACGCCCAGTGAGATCCAAGCCCATATTGACCAGCTCTATACGTCCGAGGTCACATCGGCACTGCGCGATATGGTGCACGCATACGAAATCGCAATGGGTGTCGCCGTATCCCGCGTTTCCGTACGCAGCATGAAAACGCGTTGGGGATCATGCACGCCCAAGACCGGAGCCATTCGCATCGCACGCGAACTTGCCGCCTATCCCATCGAATGCCTCGACATGGTTGTCGCCCACGAGCTCGTCCACTTGCTCGAGCCAAGCCACAACCAGCGGTTCCACGTCCTGCTCGACACATACTGCCCCAACAATAGAGCACTTTCTCAGCGACTCAAGCAGCCACCCATAGAGACGTATTAGAACCGGTTAGCGCACACGCTCGATCTCGACACCGCAGCTTGCCAGGGGAAGACCGACGGGCGCCCAAGGCTTATCGAGCTTAACGCGCACGCCAAGCAGCAGGGGGTAACGACGTAGCAGCATCTGGGCCACGCCCTCGGCTGCAGCCTCGATGAGCTTAAACGTATGCTCGCGCAGATAGCCATCGACATCGTGGCATACCGAGCCGTAGTCAATCGAGGCGTCCAGGTTATCGTGCTCCCCCGCTGCACGCAGGTCGGCATAGAGCACCA
>JAIHVJ010000417.1 GCA_022720335.1 Collinsella sp. | reverse complement strand
CCACCGCCGGGGCCGGCATAACCCGTTGCGCTCACTGCAATATCGCTCTGGTACAGCTCCAGCGAACCCGACGCCATCTCGCGCGCAGTCTGGTGCGACACCGCAGTGTAGCGGTCGAGCGTCTCCTGCTCAACACCCAGCACGCGATGCTTAATCTCATCGCAGTAGGTCACCGCACCGCCACGCAGCACCGCCGAGGCACCAGGGATATCGGCGATCGTCGAGGCGATCATGCCAGCTGTCAGAGATTCAGCCGTCGAAACCGTCACACCACGAAAGCTTGCACGCTCGACAATATCGCGTGCGAGCTCTTCGTTATGCGCGGCAATCTGCTCAAATGATTCCGTCATGCCTACCAGGACCTAGACGGAAAAGACTATCTTGCGGCAGTTCCAGAAGTACTGGGCGCCCGAGATAACGGTCAAGACAACGGCAACGGCATACAGGAAGCGCGACACCGAGTAGATGCCGAGCGTCAGCGCCAGCGGGCCAAGGTGCAAGCCGGCCATCGCAAAGACGCACAGGTAACCGCAGATGGAGACCATCGTGGTCGCCGTCTTGTACTTGCCGAGCTTATCGGCGGCAACGACCACGCCGGCGGCACTCGCAACCATGCGCAGGGCGCTTACCAACAGCTCGCGGAACAAGATGATGAACACGGACCAAACCGACACGGCGCCAAAGTCCAAGAACAGCAGCAAGGCCGAGAACACGAGCAGCTTGTCGGCAATGGGGTCCAAGAATTTACCGAAGTCGGTAATCTCATTGCGCGAACGCGCCAGATAACCGTCGACCTTATCGGTGCACGACAGGATAACATACAGAATGAAGGCTGCAGCGGCGAGCGGGCCGTCGAAGGTGCTCCAATCTGTACCGGCAACACTCGTGTGAGAAAGCGCCGACACGATCATGAACACCGGGATAAAGACGATGCGCACACACGTCACGATGTTGGCGGGCGTCCAAACACTCGTCAGTTCCTTATTGCTCTCGTTTGCCACGATGCTCTCCTACTCCACAACATGGCCGATAAGCTCATAGCAGAAGCTATCGGTAAACTCGACCGTCAGAATATCGCCCACGGACGCCTCGCTGGCGTCCAAGTGCACCGCGCCATCGGAATCGGGCGCCTGGAACCAAGC
>JAIHVJ010000416.1 GCA_022720335.1 Collinsella sp. | reverse complement strand
TGAATATAAGCGACGGCCGTGCCAGATAAGGAGACCTGATGCCCTACCTGCTTTCTTGTGACATTCATACCCATACGATGTTCTCTGCGCATGCATATTCGACCATTGAGGAGAATGTGTACTGGGCGGCAGAGCGTGGTCTGCAGGTGCTCGGATCTGCCGACCATTTGAGCTCTATGGTTACGGCTTGCCCCAATGACCTGCGCAGTTACCAGTTCTTTATCAACCAGGATATCTGGCCGCGCATTTGGAGCGGCGTGCTGGTGCTGCGTGGTGCCGAGGCCGATATCGTTTCGCTGGACGGAAGCCTGTTTGGCGAGGACACTCCTGTCACGCTCGATATCGCCGGCGATTCGTACAGCCGTCAGCATTCACTGTTCGATTTGGTTACGCGTAATTTGGATTATTTGGTTGCAAGCGTGCATAATCCGCAGATTGCTGAGGGCGCGACGCTGGCCCAGACGACCGAGATGTATATCAATGCCCTGGAGCACCCCAAGGTGTTCATGCTGGGCCACACGGGGCGTTCGGGCGTGCCGTTCGATATCGACGAGGTGCTGTTGGCAGCTAAGGCCAAGCACAAGATTATTGAGATCAACAACCATAGTCTTGAACACGGTGTCGACACTGAGCATTGGGCCGTATGCCGCAAGATCGCCGAGCGCTGCGCCGAGCTGGGCGTGGGCATTGGCGTTTCGACCGATGCGCACATTGGCATGGCAATTGGTAAGCTCGATTACGCTCGCAAGATGCTCGACGAGATTCACTTCCCGTTGGATCTGATCGTGACGCGCGATCGCGAGACGCTGCTGCGCGAGATGGCGGCAGCCGGCGTGTGCGACCTGTGCAAGGGGATGTAGCGGAATTTATAAACCAAGCGAAGGGGGCGGCCCAGGCGGGTCGCCCCCTTTCTTGTGCCGGTGGATTAGCGGCGTTCGAGGACCGCTACGGTTTCGGTGTGGTCGGTGTGAGGGAACATGTCGACGGGCGTGATCTTGAGCAGGCGATAGCCTCCGTCGAGAAGCTGATGCAGGTCGCGCTCTTGAGTCACGGGGTTGCAGCTGATATAGGTGATGCGGCGCGGCTTAAGCGCGCAGGCAGCTTCGAGGAACTCGGGGGTAGAGCCGGCGCGCGGCGGATCGATGGAA
>JAIHVJ010000415.1 GCA_022720335.1 Collinsella sp. | reverse complement strand
TTCCAAAACGAGAACAACCTGGTCTACGTTAGCTTTGTCGATGCACTGGCCGCATGGGGCGAGCCGGCCTTCCCCGTCGCCATCGACATTCAGACTGACGTGCCCGTCGCTCGCGGCCTGGGCTCCAGCTCCACTTGCGTCGTCGCCGGCATCATGGCAGCCGCCGCGCTGACGGGCCACACCGTCGACCGCGCCGAACTCGTCCGCATTGCCACCGAGGTCGAGGGTCATCCCGATAACGTCGCCCCCGCCATCCTGGGCGGCGCCGTCTGCTCCTTTACGCCGACCGATTCGCTCCCCCAGTGCCTGCGCTACGAGGTGAGCGATCGCCTGCGTTTTATTACCGTGATTCCACCCTACGAGGTACATACGAGCGAGGCACGCAAGGTTGTGCCGCAGGAGATTCCACTCTCCACCGCTGTGTGGCAGATGGGCCGCATCGCCGGCATGACGCGCGGCTTGGAGACTGGTGACCTGGACCTGATTGCCGCCGCTAATGACGACCGCATCCAGGAGCCCTATCGCCGCCGCCTCATCCCCGACTACAACGCCGTGCGCGACACCTGCCTTAACGGAGGCGCCAAGACCATCTGGATCAGTGGCTCCGGCTCGACCCTCATGGCCGTGACTGACGACACCATCGTGGCAAAGTTCCTGCAGGTCAAGCTGCGTGAGCAGTTCCCCAAGTGTGACACGCATATTCTGACGTGCGACACGGAAGGCGCCCAGATCGAATACCTGTAGTCGCCGTCCCGTATACTCGCCGGGGAGGCTAGGGGGCTTTGCCCCCAAATCGTCCTCGGACATGGCAGGACCCCCGCTGCGCACTTCGTGCGGCGGGGGTCCTGCCGTCCTGCGGAAAGATTTGGGGGCAAAGCCCCCTAGCCTCCCCTATGTTAACTTCACCTGCGGCGGCTACAGGGACCTACGCTCTGGAAAGTCGCCGGGCTGATAGTTTGGATTTTTATTGATAGGGGCTCTTGCTAGGCTGGAGCACTTCCTAGAGGCGGGCATCGGCTGTGTGCTTGGTTTAGACGGCGCCGGTTTCTTTGTATTCGAAGACTGGTTCTAGGAGGTCCTCGATGTTGCAGTGGAGGGCTTTTGCTATGGCTCGTACGCTTGTTACCGAGGCTTCATTGATGTTTCTCTG
>JAIHVJ010000414.1 GCA_022720335.1 Collinsella sp. | reverse complement strand
GCTTCGATAAGCTCGAGGATTACTTTGACAACCCCGCCTGCTTTGGCGCGACCATCGGCCCCGTGGCAAACCGCACCGCGGGCGCCACGATCACCATCGCCGGCACGGACTGGCATATGCCGGCCAACGAAGGCGTCAACAACCTGCACAGCGATCTTGAGCACGGCCTGCACAAGCGCGTGTGGGACGTTGAGCTCGACGAGGTCCACAATGCCGTGCGCATGACCACCTCGCTTGAGGATGGCGAGCTGGGCCTGCCCGGCAACCGCACTTTTACGGCCGTGTTTACCGTGACGCGCACCGGCGTCTTCCGCATCGAGTACGGCTGCGAGAGCGACCGCGCCACCTACGTGTCCATGACCAACCACACGTACTTTAACCTTGCCGGTCATAACGCCGGCATGGACTGCGAGCACTTCTTTGTTGCCAACGCTACCCACTACCTGCCCATCAACGAGCAGAACATCCCCACCGGCGAGATTGCTCCGGTCGAGGGCACGCCGTTTGACTTCCGCGAGCTGCGCCCTGTCGCTCCTGGCATGGAAGCCGATGACCCGCAGATTAAGCAGGCCCGTGGCTACGATCACTGTCTGTGCATCGATGGCTATCAGTACGGCCGTAATCTGCGCCGCGCCCTGCATGTCGAGGAGATGTGGACCGGCCGCGAGCTGGACTACTACACCACCGCCCCGGGTGTGCAGCTCTACACCGGCAACTGGCTGGGCGACGAGCACGCCAAGGACGATGCTAACTATAGCTGGGGCGCCGGCTTTGCCCTCGAGGCAGAGATGTACCCCGACACGCCGCACCAGCCGCTGTTCCCACAGGGCATTGTGGGCCCGGGTCACCCCTACAGCAATGTGATCGAATACCACTTTATGAGGCACTAAGCCCACAGCGCGACATATCGCACAGCAGCGCCCGCCGGCACCACCGCCGACGGGCGTTTTTCTATCCAGTCGAACGCCCGCTCGTTCGCGGCGTGGGTCGGCCTGACGCCCTCCGAGCACTCCAGCGGGGAGAGCGACCGCAGGGGCGCGATCACCAAGGCGGGCAACAAGCACCTGAGGAAGGCTCTGGTCGAGGCCGCGTGGCACTACCTGACGTGCTCCGCTCGGCCGAAGGACCTCGCCAGGGGCCAGGACCCGGAC
>JAIHVJ010000413.1 GCA_022720335.1 Collinsella sp. | reverse complement strand
GAATTGCACGAACGTAAAAATCCTCAATTATGGAGACGGTCTCGAACACGTCAACGAAACGATGCGGTAACATCTCCCTGCAAACACTGTAGTTAGCTAAAGGGGAGTTCTGCATGTCTGCAACTATCAAACCCTTCACTGATGAGTTCGAGGAATACGGTCGCGACGAGTCTCGCTCGTCGGGCGAGGCCTCGAGCATTTCGTTTCCAACATCGGAAGACGAGGTTCGCGCCATCTTGCGGCAGCTCCATGCCGAGCGCGTCTCGGTAACGGTTCAGGGCGCCCGGACCGGTCTTGCCGCCGGCGCCGTGCCCCATGGCGGCCACATTCTCAACACTTCCCGTACGAATCGCTACCTAGGCCTTCGCCGCGATGAACAGGGTCGCTTTCTGCTTCGCGTAGAGCCGGGTGTCGTGCTGTCCGAGTTGCGCAAGCAACTGGGCAAAAAGGTGCTTCCGACCGCAGGCTGGGACCAGGCATCGCTTAAGGCTTACGAGGAGTTTCAGGATGCCCCCGAGCAGTTCTTTCCCACCGATCCCACCGAGGCATCTGCCTGCTTGGGCGGTATGGCGGCATGCAACGCCTCTGGCGCACGTAGCTACGCTTACGGTCCCATGCGCCCCCACATCACGGGTCTTCATGTCGCGCTGACCGATGGCGACCTGGTCGAACTTCAGCGCGGCGAGGTTTTTGCGCAGGGTCGTCGCCTTTCGCTCGTCACGGTGCAGGGCCGCACGCTCGAGCTTGATCTTCCCGCCTACACCATGCCCAAGACCAAAAATGCTTCGGGCTATTTTGTTGCGGACGACATGGATGCCATCGACCTCTTTATCGGCGCCTGCGGCACGCTCGGCGTCATTACGGAGCTCGAGATTGCCCTGCAGCCGGCACCGGCGGTCGTTTGGGGTGTGAGCTGCTTTTTCGATAGCGAAGACAAGGCCGTGTCCTTCACCGATTCCGTGCGCCCCGTCCTGTCCCACGCGGCCGCCATCGAGTATTTCGATGCGGGCGCCCTGGATATCCTACGCCGCCAGCGCGAGCAGTCGACGGCGTTTTCTTCGCTGCCGGCGCTCGACAAAGAGGCCAAGGTCTGCGTCTACGTGGAGCTCGACTGCGATGATGAAGCCCAGGCGACTGAAGAACTGTATCACC
>JAIHVJ010000412.1 GCA_022720335.1 Collinsella sp. | reverse complement strand
ACTAAAGCATGCTGCCCGCTGCGGATAGGTGGTGCACTTCCCAGCGTGCATTTTTGGGAGTATTCAGCAAGCTCTTAAAAATGCATAACGTTTTGAAGGGCCCGTAGTGGCCCGCAGGCGCCCATCGACAGCCATTGTGGGCGGGCTATCGATGAGCGGAGGGGGTTGTTACTGAGTTTCTGCTTTGCGACGACCTGCAACCTTGCTGCAACCGCGTCGTTTTGTCGTTTGTGATGGGGCTGTTGGGGCCCACGGTGCTGAATACTCCGTTTTTTGCACGGTCCAAGGTGGGGTACCCTGAGACGAAGCAAAAAGATACCTCATCTTTATGCAGATACCTATAGGATTTATGCAAGATTGGGATTGTAAACCGTGCGCGTGCGCAAAATCGGCGCGAGGACGTCTGGAGGTGGCTCGGCTCCCAGAGCCTTGCGCGTGCAGAACGGTTAAAATCGGGACTCGGTCTTAGTTTTGCTTAGAAGGATGCACATGGCTTCTGTAATCGATGCTTCTCTAGAGGAGACGCTCTCCTATATTACTGACCAGTTGAAGGCGCTTACCTCGATTGCTTCGCCTACGGGCTATACCCGTGCGGCGACTGATTATCTGATGGAGACGTTGCGCGATATGGGCTTTGGGCCCGAGCGCTCCAATAAGGGCAATGTGCTCGTTGAGCTTGGTGGTGAGGGTGAGCCGCTCGTGTTGGCGAGCCATGTCGATACCCTGGGCGCCATGGTGCGCTCCATTAAGGACAATGGCCGCCTGCGTCCCACGACGCTTGGTGGGCACCAGTGGTCTACGGCCGATGGCGAGAACTGCACCGTCTACACGCGTGACGGCAATGTGTACACGGGTGTGGTCCTCAATACCGAGCCCTCGGCGCACGTGGCCGACGAGCCGGTCAAGACCATCGAGAAGAACATGGAAATCCTGCTCGACGAGAACGTCGACAGCAAGGACGACGTGCTTGAGCTGGGCGTTCAGACCGGCGACATCATCGCTATGGATCCGCGTACCACGGTGACGGAGAGCGGCTACATCAAGAGCCGCTTCCTGGATGACAAGCTGTCGGCGTCGATTCTGCTGGGTCTGGCCCGTGCCGTTGCTGACGGCGAGGTGTCGCTTTCGCGCAAGGTGTCGCTGCTCTTTACCG
>JAIHVJ010000411.1 GCA_022720335.1 Collinsella sp. | reverse complement strand
AGCGCAGCGCCAAGACACGGTTTTGATTCTACCCCACGACGAAGGCCGCGAGGCACATAACAGCGCTCTAACTCGCTCCTACAAAACGATGCCGTCCATAGAGTTGGCGACGTTCTCGACCAGCCCGGCGCGCACGGCCTCCGCCGCGGCGAGCGTACCGTTTTTGACGGCCTCGACCGAGGTGGCACCGTGGCCGATCAGGACCACGCCACGCAGGCCCAGCAGAATGGCGCCGCCCTTAGCATCGCCCGAGAGCTTTGCCTTGATCTCGCGCATCTGCTTTTTGATGAGCAGCGCGGCAATCTTGGTGCCAAGCGAAGTCATAAAGGCACCCTTGAGCTCTTGCAGCAAAAACTTAGCGGCGCCCTCGGTCGCCTTGAGCGCGATGTTGCCCGACATGCCATCGGCAACGACGACGTCAAAGTTACCCGAGGTCAGGTCGGTACCCTCGCAGTTGCCCACAAAGCCGGGAACCGCGGCCTTCATGACCGGGAAGCACGCCTTGGTAAAGTTGGAGCCCTTCTCATCCTCGGTGCCGTTGCCGAGCAGGCCGACGCGGGGATGCTCAATGCCCAAGACGACGCGCGCATAGGCGCTACCCATCTGGGCAAAACGCACCATGTCGTCGACCTCGACATCGGGGTTGGCGCCCATGTCGCACAGGACCGTCAGGCCGCCGGCGCGGTTGGGCAGTGCATTGGTGAGGCACGGACGCACCGGCTGCTTCTTGCCCTCGGCCTGATACCTAAATGGTGTCACGTAGGCGGTAGCGGCAGCGGTCATGGCGCCAGTGGAGCCGGCAGAGAAGAACGCATCCGCGTTACCCTTCTTGATAGCACGGCAGGCAAGCACAATCGAGGATTTGCGCTTGGTCATCACGGCTCGAATGGGATCGTCATCCATGGCGATGACATCGGGCGCCTCCAAGGCCTCAACGCGAGCGTGAGCCGCGGCAAAGGGGTTCACGATCTCTGCGGGACCGACGGCCAAGACCTCGATATCGGGATCCGCCGCAAGCGCCGCCTCGATACCGTCGAGGACAACCTGAGGCTTCTCGTCTCCACCCACAACGTCTACACAAACGCGAACGTTACTCATATACATACTCCTTATACAAAAATGGCCGACTCATTGAGCCGGCCATTGTGGTTCCA
>JAIHVJ010000410.1 GCA_022720335.1 Collinsella sp. | reverse complement strand
CATATTGTAGCGATACCCTCTACGTTTCCCCAAAATCGAAAGGCTTCCATGAATCCCAGGACTAAATCTCAGGACATTCGCGACTTGAGCCAAAACGATTTTCGCGAGCTCGTGGCCGAACTTGGCCAGCCCGCCTTCCGCGCGAAGCAGCTCATCGAATGGGTCTTTGAGAAGAACGTTTGTTCGTTTGACGATATGACCAACCTTCCCAAGGCTTTCCGCGAGCAGCTTAAAGAGGCTTTTGCCTTTGACACGCCGACTGAACTCACCAAGCAAGTTTCCAAAGATGGCTCTCGCAAGTATCTGCTCGAGTACCACGACGGCGTTTCCGTCGAGACTGTCGGCATGCCCCGTCGTAACAAGCTTTCCGTCTGCGTTTCCACACAGGCAGGCTGTGGCATGGGCTGTGCTTTTTGCGCTACCGGTCTCAACGGCCTCAAGCGCTCTCTGACCGCTCAAGAGATCGTCGACCAGGTGCTTCATGTATCCAACGACTTTGGCGAGCGTGCCACAAGCGTTGTCTTCATGGGCCAGGGCGAGCCGTTTGCCAACTACGACGAGGTTCTCAAGGCGCTGCGAATCCTCAACGACCCCGATGGCATCGGTATCGGCGCTCGTCACCTCACCGTCTCTACCAGCGGCGTTATTCCCGGTATTCGCAAATTTGCCGATATCCCCGAGCAGTTCACTCTTGCCGTTTCCCTGCATTCCGCCATCCAGTCGACGCGCAACAAGCTCATGCCCGGTGTTAAGAAGTACACACTGCTTCGCCTTCACGAGGCGCTTCAGCTCTACACCGAGAAGACTGGCCGCCGCCCGACCTATGAGTATGCCATGATCGAAGGCGTCAACGATACGAATCCCGAGATGCAGGCGCTCTGCGACTTCTGTGAGGGAACGCTGTGCCACGTTAACCTTATTCAGCTTAACGACATTGAGGGTAGCCCGCTCAAGCCGTCGCCGATTCATAAGGTTGAGGATCTTCAGCGTCGTCTTGAGTCCCGTGGCATCGAGACCACGATTCGTAACTCCCGTGGTAAAGATATGCAACCGGGGCCGTTTCATTTATTGACCTTAATTTTGAATCAGCTGCTACCTGTCCCATTTTTTACGGCTTAAATAAGGGGTCCTTGCCTCGTGAATCAGACAAGAACCCCTCAAAATATGCTAAGTAATTGTTAGGTACCTAATAGCCTACATTTTCCCATTGGTTGCTAACCCAACCTTGATTAATCTTGGGATTCTTCGTTGCCTGAGCAGTGCGCATGGCAACATCTTCTGTCATAACATCCATTTTCTTCTTGGATATATCGACAATATCTTGCGCGCTACGAAGCAAACGACCTCGAAGCTCATCGTCTGTCGCGATCTTATAGCCAGCAAAGGCACCAACCGCGACAGTCGTCGCCAGTGCAATCGCAGTTAAAATCCTATTCCTCATCTTGGCCTCCTTGATCAAACTGAATCATTTCGCCAAGAATACGAGAGAGCTCTTCCTCGTCTTTAAACTCAATCTCAATCTTATTCTTTCCTCGCGAGCTCTTCACACGCACGTTGGTATTAAAAACCTGACGAAGCACGCGGGCAGCCTTTTTAAAAGACTGAGGCGTTGCAGGCCTCGGAGTCTTAGGTGTCTCTCCGGCAGAAAACAATGGAGCAAGATTTTCTGTCGCTCTTACGGAAAGGCCCTCTGCAACAACCTTCTCTGCAAGTCGAATTCGAGCGTCCTCATAGGGAACTGCAAGAATAGCACGCGCATGACCAGCAGTAAGTTTGCCCTCAAAAATCATCTGCTGAACAACTTCAGGGAGATCGAGAAGGCGCAGCGAGTTTGTAATTGCAGAGCGTGACTTGCTTACGGCCTTCGACAATGCCTCCTGGGTCATACCGCTAGCATCGATGAGCTGGCGATAGCCCTTAGCCTCTTCGACGGGATTCAAATC
>JAIHVJ010000409.1 GCA_022720335.1 Collinsella sp. | reverse complement strand
GCGGTGAGCATGTAGGCGACGGGGTCGTTGGAGCCCGATTCGACCTCGAGCAGCGAGTCGGTGCCGCCCCTCAGCGAAAGGCTGTGCTCGCGCAGAACGCTAAAGACGCTGGCCGCGTCGGTGGACGCCACGACCGATCCCAGCAGCAGGCCGCCGATCCAGTCGAAACCCAGCACAAAGTGGGCGAATACGCCGGTGATGCCAGCGGTGATGACGACGCCGAGCGTGCTCAGCAGTACCGCGGGCACGGCAACGGGTTTGGCACGGTCGATATTGGTGTTAAAGCCGCCGTAGAACATGATGAACAGCAGCGCCGTGCTGCAGACGGTTTCGGTGAGCGCGTAGTCGCTAAATTCGATGTGCGCCGGCCCGTTGACGCCCAACAGCATGCCGAGCGCGATAAAGATGAGCAGGGTGGGGAAGGGGAGTTTTTTGCCGAGGCTGCCGTCTTTGCCTCTGCTCGGAAACCCTTTCCAGCTTTATTGCAACGGAGTACAATGGGTAACGTTTAAGTTCAACTTGAAGTTTTAGTTGCGGCGCCGGGCTTCGGCCGCAATGCAAGGAGAGGCGTACCATGGCGATCTATGTGACATCTGATGCTCACGGGCACGTGCGTGCGCTTGACGAGGCCCTGTCCAAGATTTCGCTGGCGTCCGACGATACGCTGTACGTGCTGGGTGACATGATCGATCGCGGGCCCGATCCGGTTGGCGTTATTAAGCTCGTGCGCTCGCTACCCAACGCTCGCGTGCTCAAGGGCAACCACGAGCAGATCATGCTCGATGCCATCATTGGCCAAGACCCGCTCGATGCCGAGACCTGGGATATCAACGGCGGTTGGACTACCCGTCAGCAGCTCAACGATATGGAATTTGAGGCGTACGAGGAGCTCGTGCGTTGGATGGCGACGTTGCCGCTCTACGCGGTGGCCGAGACTGACGAGCGTCCGTACCTGCTGGTGCATGCCGGCATCCAGACCGAGGCGGCGCGGGCGTTTTTGCTTGAACATGGGGTTGATTGTGCCGATGGTGCGGGGGCGGTGGATGCCGATCGCGAGCTACTTCAGCAGATGCTTGCGGTACAGTCGTCCGATGACCTGCTGTGGATTCGCCATGGCTATTGGGATGCGCCGACGGGGCTGCTTTCTGCCGAGGGCAAGGGTCCGGTCGTGGTGAGCGGCCACACGCCAACGGTGTCGCTCGGGCGTTATTGCGAGGTAGGCGGCCTGGCGGGGCTCGATGAGGAGTCGGGCCGCGGGCAGATTGTGCGCCTGGGTGGCGAGGATACCGCCGGCGTTCCCGATCGCATCGACATCGACTGCGCCGCCGCAACGGGCTCCGAGTTCGGCCGCGTGGGTATCTTGCGCCTGGATGATGGTGCGGAATTCTACGCGAACATTCTTCCTGGCGAATGATTACACAAAGGGTAGCCAATTTGAGACGGGGCTTTTTGACTACTTTTGCCCTTCTGCCCACCAAATGATTTTTCTGGGACGAGGATTAAATAAGGCTCTGTTAGACCAGGATTGACATTCCGCCCCGTCATCTTCTTGCGATTGCACAATGGTCGCCCCTTGTCGAATCTGAATCCGGCAAGG
>JAIHVJ010000107.1 GCA_022720335.1 Collinsella sp. | reverse complement strand
TTGGGGACAGACTTAAATGAGTAGTCGTTGGGGACAGTCTTACGGACGCCGGCCGAGAGCAGACGAAAAGGGCCATCCCGAACTGCTTGGAACTGCCAGCACGGAAAGCGCATCCTGCTTTGGGGCCCAATAGCGGGATGCGCTTTCCGTTAGCGGCCCGTTTGGGAAACTAGGGACCGCTTTTCGACAAAAATCCGGGATGCATTTTCCGATTGAGGGCCTCAAGGGAAACCGCACCCCATGTTGGACGCTCATTCTGGGATGTGCTTTCCGCAGTTGATCGATGCGGCCTTTAAGGACTGTCCCAAGCTGCCGGCAGGAAAGGAACGTCCCCAAGTGCCGGGTTTCCGCAGCCTGCAATGCTCCTCATGAACAGCCGCCTCAATAACAAAAGCCCCTGCGGCCGAAGCGGACCGCGGGGGCAACAGACCTGCAAGAGTTAACTCAAGTCCTCGCCATTTGATGCAATGACCTTTTGGTACCAGCAGAAGCTGTCCTTTCGGTAGCGATCGAACGTGCCTTTGCCCGTATCATCGGCATCAACATAAACAAAGCCATAGCGCTTCTTCATCTGCCCCGTCGAGGCCGACACCAAATCGATACAGCCCCACGGCGTGTATCCCATCAGGTCAACACCGTCCTCGACAATTGCATCGCGCAGCGCAAGAATATGCCTTCGCAGGTAATCAATATGATACGCATCGTGGACTTTGCCGTCTTCCAGCGCATCGAGTCCGCCCACACCGTTCTCGGCGATAAAGAGCGGAAGATGGTAACGATCGTGGTAGCCGGCAAGCGTCACGCGCAAACCCAGCGCATCGATCTGCCACTTCCAGGCAGTCTCTTTATCCTTGAGGTACGGATTGCGCAACGTCGGGAACACGTTGCCCTCCGCCTTCTCGGCGATCACCTGATCATCGGCGCACACCAAGCGCGAGCAATAGTACGAGAACGAGATGAAGTCGACCGTATGCTCTGCCAGATACTCCGTATCGCCCGGCTCAAAGGGCACGTGAACACCCTCTTTCTCGAGTGCACGCAGCTTCCAAGCAGGATAGGCGCCCGCAGCCATCACGTCTGTGTAGAAGTAGCGGCCGCGGTCCTCCTCATACGCAAGCCATACGTCCTCGGGCGCACAACGGTACGGATAGGTCGCACCGGCAGCGACCATGCAACCCACCTTGTTTGCGGGATCGATCTTGTGCAGAATCTCGACAGCGCGAGCGCTCGCCATAAACATATGGTGCGAGAACGCCGCGGTCACGGCTGCACGGTCACGCTCATCCTCGAGCGTGACACCCGCGTTGAGATAGGACAGCGCCACGCTGTTGATCTCGTTGAACGTAAGCCAATAACGCACGAGGCCCTGGTACGCGCGTCCGACGGTCTCGACGTAGTGCGCATACCGCTCGATCATCTCTCGGCTTTGCCAGCCACCATAGCGCTCGACCAGAGCCAACGGATAGTCGTAGTGCGACAGCGTCACAAGCGGCTCGATTCCATGCTCGCGCAGCGCCTCGAATACCTGACGGTAAAACTCCAAGCCCTCGCCGTTGGGCTCGGTCTCCATCCCTGTGGGAAAAATACGGCTCCAGCAAATTGAAAGACGCAGGCACTTAAAGCCCATCTCGGCAAAGAGCTCGACATCCTCGTGCCAATGATGGAAGAAGTCGTTGCCCCAGCGGCATGGATACAGCCTGTCCGGATCGTCCACGGGCTTTTGCCTGCCAAACATTACATCCCAGCGGTCGGAACCCTGTGGGATCAGGTCGGAGTGCGACATGCCGCGGCCGCCCTCGTTCCAGCCCCCTTCGGCCTGGTTGGCGGCGAGGGCACCACCCCACAAAAAGCCCTCGGGCATACCGGCGGCAGACGTTCTGTCAAAGTAACTCATGCTACTCAGCATCCTCGGCAGAAGCTGCCGCGGCGTTCTCCTGCTCCTGAGCCAGGAGCTGGTTATCGTACACCTTAAAGAACGGGTACCAGACCACAGCCATGACCACGATCAAAACGATCGTAAACACCCAGATGCGCGGGTCGAGGCACTGGACAAAGCCCTGAACGAAGATGGGGAACGTGCCGCTCACCAAGATGTAGAAGTTAGAGACAAGACCCAGTGAGACCGCACCCCAATACAGCAGGGCCGAGATCATGCCGCCTAGCACAAACGGAATCATGAGGATCGGGTTGAAGATGATGGGCGCGCCGAAGATCGCGGGCTCGGAGATACGGAAGAAGCTCGGCACGATCGATGCCCTGCCAAATGCCTTGAGCTGCTGCGACTTTGCCCTAAACGCGCAGAGCGCCACAAAAGAGAACGTATTACCCGTGCCGCCGATGAGGTTGATGGCCAACGACATGAGCGCCGGGTGGAACTCAAGCGGCTGCCCGGCAGCATAGAGCGAGGCGTTGGCGGCAAAGGCGGCAAGCGTGACCGGGGCGGTGATGGGCATTACGATCATGTTGCCGTGGACGCCAAAGCACCAAAACAGCAGCGTCATGAAGCAGATAAGCAGTGCGCCGGGCACAGAGTCAACTGCGACGGAAAGCGGGGCAGCGAGCAGCTTCTCGATAACCGAGGGGATGGACAGCGCGGGATCGATCATCTGGATCAGCAGGTTGCCGCCAAAGAAGATGAGGATGTTGGCGAGCATAGGTACGATGGCGCCAAAGGTTTCGGACAAAAACGGCGGCACGCCATCGGGCATCTTGATGGTGATGCCCTTGGTCTGGCAGAAGCGCGTGACCTCGACGGAGACCAAGGCAACGATGATGGCGGTAAACAGGCCCTGCGCACCCAGATAGGTGCAGGGGACCGCCTGGAGCACGGACTCGTCAGCAAGCTGGTAGTAGGACGACGGCGCCGCGGCGATCAGGAACATCACCAGCGAGGTCATGCCGGCGTTAAGCTTGGGCATCTTGTAGGTGCCCGCCAGGTTATAGGCGATTGCGAACGTCACGATCACCGACAGTATGCCCATCGTCATGTTGAAGGGAATGAGCAGCGTGAGCTTATTGGCCGTGGCAAAATCGAGCCAAGGGCCAAAGACGGACCAGAACCCGCCCTGCGCCACCAGGTCGGCCGTGACCGGCGGGTTGGCGAGGATCATAAAGACGGCAGATACCAAGATGAAGCTGATCGCGCTCATAAAGCCCTTTTGCATGGAGGCAAAGTGGCGCTCGGTGCCGCAGAAATTGGCGATAGGGGTCAGTTTTTCCTGAAGCAGGGTCATGAACTTCTCCATGGTTGCCTCCTAACCCAACAGCGACTGGGCGAGTGCCAGCACGTTGGCGGCGTTGCCCATGCCGTAGTCCTGTGCGGGGATGACCGCGGTCGGCTTACCGCTCCCCTGCTTGACGGTGTTGAGCTGGTAGGACACCTGCGGCCCCAAGAGCAGCACGTCATAATTGGCGCACGTCTCCTGATACTCGCCGATACCCACCGCATCGATATCGAGCTCGATGCCGTTTTGCTCCGCATATTTCTCGAGTTTCTTCATCAGAATGCTTGTAGACAGACCAGCTGCGCAAACAAGAAGGATCTTCATAAGGGATTCCCTTCGCATTGATTGGTTGGATAGTCACCGCACGCCGCTAGGCGTTCTTGGTTGCAGTGCGCTCATACAGGCAGATCAGCTCCTGCACGAGCTCCTGAGCAAGCATGGAGCACATGAGGTGGTCCTGAGCATGGACCAGCAACACATCCACCGACAGATGCTCGCCCGCTGCCTCAGTCGAAAGCAGCTGCGTTTGGATGTGGTGAGCCTTGATTCCCGCATCCTTTGACTGCTTCATGAGTTTGGCGGCGGCGTCAAAATCCCCCGCCTTTGCCTTTTCAAGGGCTTCGAAGGCAAGGCTGCGTGCCTCTCCCGCTGCAGCGACCAGCTGAAACGAAACCATCTCGGTTCCCTGATCGTCCATAACGGTCTCCTCTCCCGTGATGTTTGGTTTGTACTTGAATATTCGAAACGCCTATCTCCCGCCCGCAATCCTCGAGGTTTATTGCAGGTAGACTGACAGGGTCATCGACAAAAGAAGTCTTAAGCCGTATGCGCTTGCACAAGCGCCATCAGCTCATGCCAGGACCGGCGCTCGCGTAGGCGCTCGACCCCCTGGCGGTCCATAAAGATCTCGGCGAGCAGTGAGCTCAAGATCCGCGCCTCATCGCCGCCCGACCGGGCAAACGACACCATAAAGACGATATCGACCTCATGGCCGTATTCGTCCCAAAGAATGGGATGTTCGAGCAGGCCCACGGTAACAAAGGCCTCGGCGCTCAAGGGATGCATCCCATGGGGCATGGCTACCCCATTGCCAAACGAGGTGGCGCTCGCGCTCTCGCGCTCGGCGACCTCTTGGGCAAACTGGGCATCGACACGGCCGCTCTCGACGGCGCGCTCGGAGAGATATCGGAGAACGGCCTGCTTCGACGACGCCTCAACGCGGTTGAAGAACAGGGCACGGCTAAAGAAAGAGCTCACGGAGTCCGATTGCGCAGTGTCGTCGCTCAGCACCTTGCGGATAGCGTTGACATCGCTCGTCTCCAAGAAGAAATCGGCCTCGCGGACGGGCACGGGCAACTTGACGTTGAGCGGCACCGTTGTGAACACGTAGTCGATATGCGAAAAATCGAACGTTCCCACGCGGGCGACATCGCATGTCTCAATCGAATCGATATACATGCCAAACTGCTTGCGGTACTGGTGCTCGAGCATACGGGCGCTTCCCGCTCCCGAGGCGCACACGATCAGGATGCGTTTGCGACGCGGCTGGTCGGCTTGCTGCTCGAGGGCCAGGGCAAATGCCATGGCGATGTAGCCGAGCTCTTCATCAGAGGGCTGGCTGCCAAAATGACGCTCGAGTACCTGCGAGGTGCCAGCTGCCATCGAATAGGCCAACGGAAACCTCGTCTTGATATCGGGCAGCATGGGGTTATCCATATGCATGTGATATTCAAGGCGATAGCCCAGAGGGCCGATATGCCGAGCAAGGTTCATGCGAAGTTCAAGATCGCCGCTAAAGTCAAACCTAAACTCATCGTTGACCGCACGTACCATCTCGGAAGCAATCTCCCACATCTCGTCCGAGATAACGGCAGAGCCCTTCTCGGGCACGCCCGTGCCCCTGCCGAGCAAATGGATTGCGATAAAGGCAACCTCTTCTCGGGGCATGCTCACGCCCAGGGCATCCTTGATGTTTGCGGCAATCTGGAAAGCCGCGGCGTATTCGCGCGTTCCCTCCAGTTTTTGAACGTCCGATTCTGCAGCTGGGACATAGCAGCCCTGCTCGATGCGGCCAAGAGCAATGTAAAGATGCATGATGAGATTGCGGGATGCCAGCGAGCTCACCGTGACGGGCGAGGCCGTCAGGGCATCGTCCACACATGCGGCGATGGCCCGCAGGCGCTCGGCGAGCTTTGCATCGTCGGTGTCGGGCAACACGGGCCTCACCAGCGAGGCCAGGCACAGGCGCCGTTGTGACTCCCCGCCCGCAACGCGGATTCCGTAGCGTGGGCGCTTTTCGAGCGTTAAGTCAAATTGGGCGAGTTTCTGCTCTACCAGACGCATGTCATTGGACAGAGTCCGCGCCGAAACGTAGAGTAAATCCGCATACTCCTCAATCGTCACCCACTGGGACCGCATGAGGAGGTCGTTAAGAAGGAAGGACACACGGCCATCGCGCGTATCAGGAATGCCCGGATGGGCCAGAGCCGCACCGTCTAGCAAGCGAGCAAGCTCATCCGCACGTGCAACATCGATACGATACTGCCCCTTGCTGCCAACGATGCGTGCAACCCCTGCAAGGTTGTCGTTTGCGCGATGGATATAGTTTCTCACGGCGCGCTCGCTTACCTCGAGACGCTTGGCAAGTACCGCGATAGCGACAGGCTGAGCGTCCTCGATCATATTTACAAGCTGCTTGACGCGAGCATCCATGTCCTCCTCCTTTCCCTGCGTCTAGTCTAACGCGGTAAAGAATGACACTCCACGTCGCGCTCGTTCCGCCAACTCGGAACAGGTTGCGGGGAGTCCAGCCGAACTTATAGGGAGCACGGAGAAAGGACCCGAAAGCCATGTGCCGGTGTGAGATGCGCTTTCCGCAGTCATTGGGGACAGACTTAAATGAGTAGTCGTTGTGGACGTTCTTGTTTGACTAGTCGTTTAAGAACGTCCCCAATGACTAGGTGAATAGCAAAAGCCCCGCAGTCGGAGCGGACCGCGGGGCTCATGAAGAGAGGCTAGTTTGTGGGCGCTTTGCCTGGCGCCCACGGGAGAGGCAACGGAGTAGGGGCTACTCGTGGATGCGGGTACCGGAGAGGCCGGCCATGGTCTCGGCGGCCTTGTCCAGGGCGCCGATGATGCAGGTGCGGCCCTTGCGGGAGCGGGCGAACTTGATGGCGGCGCGGACCTTGGGCTCCATGGAACCCTTGCCGAACTGGCCCTCGTCGGCCAGGCGCTCGGCCTCGTCGGCGGTGAGGTCCTCGAGCTCCTCCTGGTTGGGCTTG
>JAIHVJ010000408.1 GCA_022720335.1 Collinsella sp. | reverse complement strand
GTCATAATGCCGTCGCCCGTGCGCTCGATATCGCCAAAGATCGTATGGCCCGTCTGCTCGCCGCCCAGGCTGTAGCCGCCCTCGCGCATCTTGGCGTACACGTGGCGATCGCCCACGCCGCTGGTCACGGCACTCAGGCCGGCAAGCTCAAGCGACTTGATCAGACCAAAGTTGCTGGCGATGGTCGGCACCACGGTACCGCCCGAAAGGCGGCCGTGCTTGTTCAGGTACACGCCGCACACGTACAGGATCTGGTCGCCGTCAACCACGCGGCCGCGCTCGTCCACGGCCAGGCATCGGTCGGCATCGCCGTCGTAGGCAAAGCCCACGTCTAGGCCCTGCTCCACCACGTGGCGCTGCAGACGCTCCATGTGCGTCGATCCACAGTCGACGTTGATGTTGAAACCATCGGGCGCGGCGTTAATTACACGCACATCGGCGCCGAGCGCGTCGAACACCGGCTTGGCGACCGAGGACGCCGAGCCGTTGGCGCAGTCCAGGCCGATCTTGACACCCTGCAACGAAAAGTTGGCGCTTGCAATGAGCGAGGCGATGTAGCGGTTGCGGCCCTGCATGTAGTCCACCGTGGCGCCGATGTGGTTGCCCGTGGCCAGCGGCACCTCGCTCTTACCATCGATGTAGTCCTCGATGAGCTCCAGCACGTCCTCGTCCATCTTAAAGCCGTCGCTGTTGACGAGCTTGATGCCGTTATCGCAAAACGGGTTGTGGCTCGCGCTGATCATGATGCCGCAGTCGAAGCAGCCCTCGACCGTCTGATGCGCCACGCCCGGCGTCGGGATTACGTGCAGCATGTAGGCGTCCGCGCCGCTCGCGACCAAGCCGCTCACCAGCGCCGCCTCGAACATATAGCTCGAACGACGCGTGTCCTTGCCCACGATCACGCGCGCCTTAGCACTGCGATTGGCGCCGTAATACCAACCCACAAAACGGCCGATCTTATAGGCGTGCTCCACCGTCAGCCCAACGTTGGCCTCACCGCGAAAGCCGTCGGTGCCAAAGTACTTCATGCGCTCTCCTTATAAAAATGGGGCGAACAGATTATCTGTCCGCCCCAAAATGGTACTCGATTATCTGGACTACCAGAAAAACCCTACGCCGACGCGCTGTCGCGAGCCGCCTGGCACGTGGGGGTCTGGCGC
>JAIHVJ010000106.1 GCA_022720335.1 Collinsella sp. | reverse complement strand
GTGCGCTTCGCGCTCGACTATTATTGCAAGGAACGCCACGCGATGCAAGCCCCAATTTTCAAGAATTTTGAAAAGAGTTTTTCGAGACCATTTCGAGCATTTCCCACCGGTTTCATAGGAGTAAACTTGCCCCACTGCAAATGCTCGAAAGGACCGGCATGAAAGAACTCTCCAACCGCACGGCAACGTTTACCGATTCCGTCATCCGTCGCATGACGCGCATCTCCAACAAGTATGGCGCCGTCAACCTGTCACAGGGCTTCCCCGACTTCGATCCCCCGGCGCAGCTGCTCGATAGCCTCAGCACCATCGCCACCGATCCCAAGCCGCTCTACCACCAGTACTCCATCACCTGGGGCTCTCAGGCCATGCGCGAGGCGCTTGCCGCCAAGCAGGAGCACTTTATGGGCATGCCGATCAACCCCAACGAGAATATTGTAGTCACCTGCGGCTCCACCGAGGCCATGATGGCCGCCATGATGACGGTCACGAACCCCGGCGACAAAGTCGTCATTTTCTCGCCGTTCTACGAGAACTACGGCGCTGACACCATTCTCTCGGGGGCCGAGCCCATCTATGTGCCGCTCAACCCGCCCACCTTTGACTTTGACCGTGAGGTCCTGGAGGCGGCCTTCCGCGACAACGATCCCAAGGCGATCGTCCTGTGCAACCCGTCCAACCCCTGCGGCAAGGTCTTTACGCGCGAGGAGCTCACTTTTATCGCCGACCTGTGCAAAAAGTACGACGCGTACTGCATCACCGACGAAGTCTACGAGCACATCGTCTACGCACCCCATGAGCACGTCTACATGGCCACGCTGCCTGGCATGTTCGAGCGCACCATCAGCTGCAGCTCGCTGTCCAAGACCTACTCCATCACCGGTTGGCGTCTGGGCTACACCATTGCCCCGGCCGAGATTACCGAGCGCATCAAGAAGGTCCACGACTTCCTCACCGTGGGTGCCGCCGCTCCCTTGCAGGAGGCCGTCGTTACCGCCCTCAACTTCGACGACAGCTATTACGATGAGGTGCTCGACCTCTATACCGCCAAGCGCGACCTGTTCTGCCAAGGGCTCGATAGCATCGGTCTTGAGCACAACGTACCGCAGGGCGCCTACTACGTCATGATGGACATCTCGGAGTTTGGCTACGACAGCGACCTCGACTTCTGCGAGGATCTCGCCTCCAAGGTTGGCGTGGGCGCCGTGCCGGGCTCAAGCTTCTTCCGTGAGCCCGTCAACCATCTGATTCGCTTCCACTTTGCCAAGCGAGACGAAACGCTCAACGCCGCGCTCGAAAACCTCAAGTCCCTGCGTGATAAAATCAAGCCGCGCGGGTAAGGACGGCCCGGCAAATAAAGCAACCAAAGAAGCCCCGCACCGCCCGCCGCGTTGCAGGGCATCTTTTTATAGCGCTTTCTTAAATGGTTTAGAGCTCTATACTCTAGTCACGGAGCAACTCGTCCCAGAGAGAGAGGAATACTATGGCAGAGCAGCAGCTTATCGGAGCGCTCGAGGCCGGCGGCACCAAGATGGTCTGCGCCACGGGCTATGCAGACGGCACGGTCCTGGAACGCGAGCAGATTGCGACCACGACCCCGCAGGAGACCGTTGAGGCCGTCAACGCATGGTTTGCCGACAAGGGCATCGCCGCGCTGGGCATCGGCGCCTTTGGCCCCACCGCAGTCAACCCCGCCTCGCCCCAATACGGCAAGATCCTGGAGACGCCCAAAACGGGATGGCGTTACTTTGACCTGCTGGGCACCATCCAAAACGAGCTCAATATTCCCTGCGGCTACGACACCGACGTCAACGTCGCCTGCCTGGGCGAGGTCACCTTTGGTTGCGCCCAGGGCCTCACTGACGTGGTGTATCTGACCATCGGTACCGGCGTGGGCGCCGGCGTGCTCTCGGGCGGTAAGCTCGTGCACGGCATGATGCATCCCGAGGCCGGCCACATCCTGGTCACGCGCGACCCGCGCGACACCATCGGCGAGCATAGCGCCTGCCCCTTCCACGACAACTGCCTCGAGGGCCTCATCGCAGGTCCCGGCGTCAAAAAGCGCTGGGATGGCAAGAGCGCCGGAGACATGGCCGATGACCCGGAGGCCATGGACCTGCTCGCCGGCTATCTGGCACAGGCACTCATGACCTACACGCTGTGCTACGCGCCGCAAAAGATCATCATCGGCGGCGGTGTGGCCGACCACACCCCCATCGTGCCGCTCGCACGCAAAAAGTGTGCCGAGATGCTCAACGGCTATATCGTCACGCCCGAGGTCAACGACATCGATAACTACATCGTCAACAACAGCCTCGAGGGCAAGCAGGGCATTATGGGCTGCCTGGCCCTGGGCGCACAGGCGCTTCAGTAGCAGACGCACCCACAGGGCGTGGCGCGCCCGGCAAATCCGACCTACGGAACGACGCCACCACGCCTCATATAAGTCCTCAAATAAAAAAGGCCGCCTAGGACCAAACATACGTCCTAGGCGGCCTTTTTGGCACATATGAGCGATCGTAGTAGATATCTGAGCACAACGCCCGTTGCCGCTCCACAGCAGTCGATCATCACATCGGTGATCATGCCGGCGCGTCCCGGCACAAAGAGCTGAATCGTCTCGTCGATCGAGGGAATCAGCAGCAGGAACACCGCCGTGGGCAGCAGCACGTCAAAGGTGCGCCGGCCCTCAAGATCAAAGGCGTGCGTTGCCAGGATGCCGAGCACCATATACTCGGTAAAATGCGCGCACTTGCGAACAACAAAGTTGGTCACCCATTCATATGGAAGTCCCACGCCGTGCAGGAAACCGCGGATAGCTTCCATGACCGTCAGGCTCAGCGAGCCCGACCCCGAGCCGGGAACCAGCGAATTGCCCCAGATCAAGAGCGCCATCAGGCAGGTCACGACCGCCCATTTTCGATTGATCTTAACCATGCAGAAGTTATGCCTCCGCGCGGAGCGGCGCGAAGCTGGCGGTACCGCCCTCGATAACGCTCAGATAGGCACGGCCCGTACGCTTGGCGGTAGAGGACTGCAGGCGCTCGATCTCTTCCTCGAGGATCTGATTGACGCGCTCGTGACGACGATTTTCCATAATGCCGGCGGCAATAGCCTCGGCTCGCTCGATGCTCTCGCGCGAGATACGGGCAGTATCCTCGGGGAACACAGCACTGTGACGGCCGACATACGCGGGGGCGGCAGGCTGAGGGGCAGCGACGGGAGCGGGGGCTGCAGCAGGAGCGGGCTCGTCGATCTCGTCCAGAATCGCGGTGGCGGCGGCCCACATGTCCTCGTGGCCCGAGTAATCGGCCATGGGGACATCAACCTCGAGCGAGGCGTCCGGAAGGTCGCCGGTGTCAATGCGATCTTGGGCATCAATCGATGCGGTGATGGCTGCAGGCTCATCGAGGTCATCGAGATCGATGTCCGCGGCACCGGAGATGATAGGCATGCTGGCGAGGTTTGCGTTGTACGGCGCAGCCTCAGCCGCCTGCTGCTGGGCAGGAGCGCCCCAAAGCGAGCTTTCGGCGGCACGGCGGGCGGCAACGGCCTCCTCGTCCGCGGTCATGGCTTCATCAACGTACGAATTATCGGCAGAAGCGTTCGCGTCCGCCGAGGTAGCGCCGTAGGCGTTATTGACTGCCGCGTTGGCAACGAGTGCCACGAAAGCCGCTGTGCTGCCCGCAGGGGCGACCTGGGAGCCCGACACGGCGCGTGCCGCGGCGGCGATGTTATCGCGATTGAAGGAGCCGGTCTGCCCGCCGTTGGTGAGCTCGTCGATGGCGACTTGATAGACGTCGCGCGAGCGTGCAGGGTCGCAGCTAACCGGCGAATCGTCGTCGAGCATACTGTCGATCATGGACCAAGCCTCGGCCTCGTCCATAGCATCTGCGGCTCGAGCGATGGTAGGGACACCATCATCGACATGACGGCGCTGGAACGCACCAGTCAGGCCGGAAAGGAATGCCGAGGTAGACTGCTCCGACTGAGTCTGAGAAGCAGAAGTCGCAGCGTAAGGAGTCGCATCCTGCTGCTGAGCTGGAATCGAGGCGGTCTTGAACTCGCTTTGATGCTGATTGAGATTGGCGGCACCGCCCATGGCATCGGGCTGGAACAGACGCTCTTCACGCTGCGCACGATACTCGGAGATACCCAGCGAGGCGGCATAGATGCCCACGCCCGCCACCGCGCCCACGGCGAAGGGAACCGCACCCGCCACGACCGTCTCGTTCACCGACGAAAACGGCAGCGTCGCGGCATACATAACCACGGGAGCGGCAAGGCCGATCCCGCACGAAAGTCCGGCAAGGACTGCTCGTTGTGTTGCATCAGAAGAAGCCATGAGCTCTCCCCATCTTCCAGCACCCAAATCGCATCATTCAGTTGGCTGCGCGAGAGAAGATGAAGCGGGGCTATGCCCCAAAGCAACGGTATATGGTTCGTTTCATCTGCGTTTTCCGTCGCGAAGCTTAAAAGCTATTATGCGAAACCACCCTGTCGATTGCAAGCGACGATGTCGGATTGAAACGGGAAACCTGCTGCTTGCCAGTCTTATGGTCGATAACTGGCGCCGAGTGGCGATATAGAAAAGGGCCGAGGCTCAAAGCCCCGACCCTTTATTACATTGATGACTATCGCTGCGTGTGGATGACAACCTAGAACGTCTGCTCGTAGTCGCTGTGCTTTTTGGCCGAACGCACCAGAAACTCCTGGTTGGTGTTGGTGCCCTTGAGGCCCTTGATAAACGATGCGGCCGCGCGCTCGGTGTTGTTCATGCCGGCAAGAATGCGACGCAGGCCAAAGACAAACGGACGCATCTGCTCGTCGACCAACAGGTCCTCGTTACGCGTACCGGAGGCAACGGGGTCGATAGCCGGGAAGATGCGGCGGTCGGCCAGGTCGCGGTCGAGCTTAAGCTCCATGTTGCCGGTGCCCTTGAACTCCTCGAAAATGACCTCGTCCATCTTGGAACCGGTGTCGATGAGGGCAGAGGCCAGGATGGTGAGCGAGCCGCCGTTCTCGATATTGCGGGCTGCACCCAGGAAGCGCTTGGGCGGATACAGTGCCGCCGAATCGACGCCGCCCGAAAGGATGCGGCCTGAGGCGGGCGCCGCCAAGTTGTAGGCGCGGGCGAGGCGCGTGATGGAGTCGAGCACCACCACGACGTCGCCACCCAGCTCTACGATGCGCTTGGCGCGCTCGATGACGAGCTCTGCCACGCGGGTGTGGTTGTCGGCAGGCATATCGAAGGTCGACGCTACAACCTCACCCTTGATGGAACGCTGCATATCGGTGACCTCTTCGGGGCGCTCGTCGACGAGCAGGCAGATGAGGTGCACCTCGGGGTTGTTAATCGAGATAGACTGGCAGATCTTCTTGAGGATCGTGGTCTTGCCGGCCTTGGGCGGGGACACGATCAGGCCACGCTGACCCTTGCCGATCGGTGACACGATGTCGATGGCGCGACCGGTAATGGAGTCCTTGCCGTGCTCCATGCGCAGCGGCTCGTTGGGATAGACCGGGGTGAGGTCGCCGAACTTGGGACGGTTGCGAATCTGCTCGGGGTCCAGACCGTTGACGGTCGTGATTTTGGCGAGGCCGGCGCGCTTGTCGCCGCCGCGCGAGGGGCGCAGCGAGCCCTCGATAACATCGCCCGTGCGCAGGCGTGCGGAGCGGATGAGGTAAGCGGGCACGAAGGCGTCGTCGTTGGACTTCATGTAGCCATGGGCGTGGATGATGCCGGAGCTGTCCGGGCGAATCTGCAGAATGCCCTTGATGTCGCGGAAGCCCTCGGCCTTCGCGGCGGTGACGTAGATCTCCTCGACGAGCTCGGCTTTCTTCTTGCCGGTCGTCTCGATCCCGAACTCCTTGGCCTTCTCGCGAAGTTCGGCGACCTTCATGGCAGCGAGCTCCTCGCGCGAAAGCGTGGGCTCGGTGGGAGCGGCATTACGCTCCTTGTTGCGTTGCTTGCGATCGCGCTGGCGGTTGCGGCGGTCGTTGTTGCGCTCGTCCTTGCGCTCGTTGCGCTCCTCGTTGCGCTTGTGCTGGCGACGGTTGGGGCGAGCGCCGTCTTCGCCCTCGGCAGGGGCGGCACCATCGGTTGCGGCGGTGTCAACATTGGCCGCAGCGGCGTCATTGGCCTCGGCGCCAGAATCAACCTGCGCTTCGACATCAGCCTGCTGCTCGGCGGCCTTGACCTTAACGGACTTCTTGCGACCGCGCTTGGGCTTCTCGGATGCAGGCTGTTCGACGTCCTGGGGCTCGACGGCATCAGTCGATGCATCGGCGGTCGTCTCGGCGGAATCCTCGGACGCACCCTTCTTGGCAGCCTTAGCCTTGGACGTGCGCTTAGCAGCAGTGCGACGGCTGCGACCGGGACGGACGTCGGCGGGCTCGGCATCGGCAGAAACGGCCTCGGAAGTCGTAGCATCCTGGACGGGTGCATCGGCAGCAGTTGAGGACTTGGCGGTCGCCGCAGCATCCCGAGCGGCGGCGGCTGCGGCTGCGGCCACAT
>JAIHVJ010000407.1 GCA_022720335.1 Collinsella sp. | reverse complement strand
GGTGCCGTACTGGGCAAGCTGGCGCTCGCGCAGGGCCATGTCCAGCTCCTGCTCCTCGCGATCGGACGCGTAGGAGTGCGGGCGCAGGACCAGGTAGGCGATGAGGCCCACAAACGGGATGAGCGCGATGATGCCCCATGCCACGTAGGCGCTGGCGCCGCGACGACGAGCGTCGATGAACACATAGACGACCGACAGCACATACAGGGCGATGATAAAGCCAACGAAGGCATAGACGACGCCCATAAGCTGCGGCGACATGAGCTCGGAGATGTACTTGGACATTACGGGTACCTTTCGGAATATTTACAGTCTGGTCAAGTTTACCACGGGGTTTGTTTATATGGGACTACGGCTGGATACGGGGATGGCGCGGACACAAACATCTCAATCTGTAACATCTACGGGTCAAAATCTCGGCTAAACGTTACAAATCGAGACGAAGAAAAATCTCCGAACCCAATGTCTCAATCTGTAACAACTACTCAAGAAAATCGGCTCCAGATGTTACAAATCGAGATAAACGGGCAAGCCGTCAGCCAAACATCTCAATCTATAACATCTGAGCCCCAAAATCTCCCCTTCCTGTTACAGATAGAGACATTCAAAATCCGCCGGAAGGTTTGTCTTGATCTGCCACTCTTTACTGCGCCCGTTTTACCTGCGGGTTTGTTGGGAAATATCCCAATTTATCCCAAGTGCGTCACAAACGGAACGCGCCACCTGCTCGCGGGAGGGGCGAATATAATGGCGGCCCGACACGCCCGGCAGGGAGCGACCCATGAGCATCTCCATGAGGTCCCAGGGCATGTGCAGCTCCATCTCGCAGATGGTTCGCCACGAGTTGCGGAGGTTCGACCATGGGATGTGCTCGACGCCCTCGGCCTCGCACCACTTCTTCCATCTATGATTGCACATCCCTCGGTTCATGGGCAGTCCGTCCCCGCGATCTGCTAGCCACTCGGAGCCTGCCGCGCGGCGCTCGTCTGCGATTTCGAGCAGGCGCCCGGCGGCATCCGGCAACACCACGACTGTGCGTATAGACTTCCGCGTCTTGAGTACGCCGTCCGCCGTGGGCTCGATGTCCGCTTGCTCCATCTGGCGCACGAGGTCGACCGTTGCGAGCGTAGTTGATCCTGTCGTGAATGGCATGACCTCATC
>JAIHVJ010000406.1 GCA_022720335.1 Collinsella sp. | reverse complement strand
GATCGATGCCAAGCGCGTGGGGCTGCCCGGAGAGCCGGGCGCCGATAAGTGGGAGGTCTTTACGGCGGGCGGCCGCAACGCTACGGGTATCGACGCGGTGGCGTGGGCCGAGGAGGCGGCTCGTCGTGGCGCCGGCGAAATCCTACTGACCAGCATGGATCGCGACGGCACCAAGGCCGGCTTCGATTTGGCGCTCACCCGTGCCGTGGCGCGCGCGGTGCCGATTCCCGTCATCGCGAGCGGCGGCGTGGGCACACTCGAGCATTTTGCAGAGGGCGTGATCGAGGGCGAGGCCGACGCCGTGCTGGCGGCCAGCGTCTTTCACTTTGGAACCTTCAGCATTCGCCAAGTGAAGGAGTATATGGCGTCTCAGGGAATCCCTGTCCGGTTGGACTTTTAGTGCTGCGGCTTGTCCAGGCACCCGACCTTCCGGCTCCAACCCTCCTCGCGTACTTAAGTACGCGTCGTCGGGCTTGTCGCTCGGAATCTCGGGCACCTGGACAACCCTCGCCGACCTGCGATGTTTTAAATTTGGGGAGAGAAATGGAAGAGATAACCGATCCTTCAAAGCTCAAATATGACGCCAAGGGGCTGATTCCTTGCGTGGTTCAGCAATATGACACTGGTGAGGTGCTTATGGTTGCTTGGATGAACGAGGAGTCGGTGGGGCTTACGCTCAAGACCGGGACCACGTGGTTTTGGAGCCGTAGTCGTCAGGAGCTCTGGAACAAGGGCGCGACGAGTGGCAATATGCAGGAGGTTAAGGAACTCTGGACCGACTGCGATAGCGATACGCTGCTGGTCAAGGTGGACTCGCCGGGTCCGGCCTGCCATACCGGCAACCGTACCTGCTTCTTTAAGAAACTCGCGTAGGACGGGCGCTCGACTAGGCGCTTGGCCAACCAGAAAGGATTGAACTATGGGTGTGCGCACCGCAAACGTTCAGGATGGAAATATCGGTGAGACGCTGACAGGTCTGGCCGAGGTGATTCACGGTCGTCGTGATGCATCGCCGCAGGAGAGCTATACCGCGCGTCTGCTGACCGAAGTCGAGGACGAGCTACTCAAGAAGCTTGCCGAGGAGGCGAGCGAGGTGATCATGGCCTGCAAGGATAACGATCACGATCACATCCGCTACGAGGCCGGCGACCTGGTCTACCAC
>JAIHVJ010000405.1 GCA_022720335.1 Collinsella sp. | reverse complement strand
GCCTATGGTTGCATTTTGCCGGATGACGTGCTGCATATGGCGCCGCTTGGTATTGTGAATGTTCATGCGTCCTTGCTGCCTCGTTGGCGTGGGGCTGCTCCTATTCAGCGTGCGATTCTCGCTGGTGATGAGGTTGCTGGCGTTTCTATCATGCGCATTGGGCATGGCGTGGATACTGGTGCTTATTGTGCTCAGGCTTCCACGTCGGTTGCCGGTAAGCATGCTGAGGCGCTGACCATGGAGCTTGGTGAGCTTGGCGGCAAACTGCTTGCCGATACGCTTCCTTCTCTTGCCGATGGCACCGCCGTGTGGACTGAGCAGGATGAGTCGCTCGTTACTCATGCTGGCAAGATTTCTAAGCAGGAGATGCGTCTGGATCCGCAGATGGCTGCGCTCGATTGCGTGCGTCATGTGCTCGCTTCTTCCGATACCGCGCCTGCTCGTTGCGTGATTGCCGGCAAGACCGTGCGCGTGCTCGATGCAGCCGCGGCTGATGTGTCGCTTGGTGAGGGCCAGGTTCTCGTTAAGGCCAAGCGTGTTTACCTTGGTCTTTCCGATGGCACGGTTGAGTTGCTCGAGGTTAAGCCTGATGGCAAGCGTGCCATGGCCGCTTCTGCTTGGGCTGCTGGGCTGCAAGGCGCCGATCTTATCTGGGGTGTTTTGTCATGAGCAAGCTGTCTCCCGCGCGCAAGCTTGCGCTCGATGTGTTGATGGAGGCCGACCGTCGCGGCATGTATGCGCGCGACGTGTTGTCTTCCCGTGCTTCCGCCAAGGCCATTGACCAGTGTGATTCCGCGTTTGCCGCTCGCTTGGCGCTCGGTGTTGCCGCGACGCAGGGCATTTTGGACGAGCTGCTCGATCAGTTCCTCGATAAGCCCAAAAAGGTCGCGCCGCGTGTTCGCATGGCGCTTCGCATCTCGGCCTTCGAGATGCTCTACCTGCATACCCCTGGCCGAGTTGCCGTGAGCCAGGGCGTTGAGCTGGTTCGTAGCGGCGCTAAGTCGGCTGCCGGTCTTGCGAACGCTGTACTGCATAAGGTCGCGGACAACGTCGAGGACTTTGCTGCCGCCGCGGGTGCTGATGAGTCCGAGCGCCGTTTGGTTCGCCTGTCTCGCCTGATGGGTATGCCGCGTTGGCTGTGCGCACGCATTATGGCGTCGTTCGATG
>JAIHVJ010000404.1 GCA_022720335.1 Collinsella sp. | reverse complement strand
GGACGGGGGCGCTGTCCAGCACCTCCCCGTCGCGGTCGATCAGGCAGGCCCAGTGCGATGACTTGCCGACGTCCAGGCCGAGCACGGCCGCGGGTCTGGTGGATGGCGCTTTCACGGTGGTATCCTTCCGGTAGTCGTTCGACCGGATGGCCTCCCCCTCGGCACTCACATTACCAGCCGCGGCACCTGCCCGGCACTTTCCTATCAGCCGTCGGGGGCGGCGCGCCCCGCGCCGGCAGCACCCAACGGGCCCTCTCGGGGCAGGGACGTTCGGCCGTGCGCGGGCGCCCGGTCGGCGGCCCGTTCTGGGCGCGCCTCAATCGTAGCCCGAGACGGTCCCGGGCTGACAATTTCGACTGTAATGGACGTTCTTGAATGACTAGTCGTTTAAGAACGTCCCCAATGACTAGGTGGGGAAGGCGTGCGACAATGGAGGGCGTTGTGTTGTTCGCGCTAAGGAGTTGCCATGTTGTTGTGTCCCGTTTGCCATGAGCCGCTGGTGGACGACGAGCGTGGTGCTGCATGCGCGGGCGGACACCGGTTTGACCGTGCGCGCGAGGGCTATCTGTATCTGCTGCGCTCGTCCAAGAGCGGCGACTCTATGGGTGATCCCAAGTCGCAGGCACGCAGCCGCCGTGACTTTCTGAACCGTGGATACTACGCGCCGTTGCGCGATGCGATGGTTGAACTGGTGCGCAAACAGGTGTCTGGGCGTGCAGCGTCTGCGAACGGCTCCATGACCTTGCTCGATATTTGCTGCGGCGAGGGCTATTACACCAGCGCCATGGGCGCAGTGCCGGGCGTGGATGCTTACGGGTTCGACCTGGGCAAAGAGATGGTGCGCCTTGCGGCCAAGCGCGGCGATGCGACCTATTTTGTGGCCAACATGAAGGATATCCCCGTGCCCGATGGCGCCTTCGATATGGTGACCGAGCTCTTTGCTCCCTTTAATGAGCGCGAGTTTGCCCGCGTGCTGGCACCGGAGGGTTCGCTCTACACCGTGGTGCCGGGTGCCCGCCATCTGTTTGGGCTCAAGGAGGTACTCTACGACACGCCGTACCTTAACGACGAGAAGCTGCCGAAGACCACCGAGCTCGAGTTGGTCGGAACGCAGCGGGTATCTGCGAATATTACGCTTCAGACCCAGGCCGACATCGAGGCGGTGTTC
>JAIHVJ010000403.1 GCA_022720335.1 Collinsella sp. | reverse complement strand
CAAAAAGCCAAAGCCGTAAAACTGCTGCGGTAAGAGCAGAGAAACGGCAGTCGCCAGCCCGGCCACACCGGCAAACAGCCCCGAGGCCAGCACAGCCCCCTTGTAGTCGGTAAAGTACAGCAAGATGAGCAACACCGTATTGCCCACGGCATACAGGCCGTAGCCTACGCATAACGTGCGAAAATACCCGTGCATAAGGTTGTTAAAGCCCAGCGGCAGGGCCGAGAGCACTGTGGTCTCGAGCGAAATGACCGCCGCCGTCACAAACAGCTGCTTGAGCGCGCAAAAGCGCAGTTCGCTGTTGAGCGTGGAGAGCATCTCCTCCTCGGCCACCACAATATCGCCCACCACGCCGCCGTCGTTAAACAGGCTGTAGTAGTCACGGTAGCGCGGATAGAAATTGACCTCGACCGACACCACAAAGTTGACGGTCGTGACGAGTGTGGTCAAAAACGCAATGAGTGCCGGCACGTCATGGTAAGGAGCCCCGTAAAACAGGCCTTTGATCTGCACGCCAATAGGGCCCGCCCAGATAATAACCAGGTGTGCGAAAAGCCCCAAGTTGGTAAACAGCCCCGTAAGCGCAAGCGGCATAAATTGGTCGAGCCAGCGCAAAAAACGCCAGGGACTCCGGTCACTCCGTGGAAAATACCGGTACAGCAGTACCACATCCCAGGCGAGCATGACGCCGTAGCCTAGGGCGATTGACGCCAACAGGCCCTCGACCGGCGGCAGTCCCAGCGCCAGTGCTGCCAGGGCGCACAGGCACGCCACGCCAATGGCAGCCGCAAAGCTGCACAGAATGCCACGATAATCCTTGATGGCCGTGAGATAGCTCATGCCGTTCCAGTTGACGATCATAATGTTGAACAGCCACAGACACAGCAGCCCCTGCAGCAGCATGGCCCCCGAGAACAGCAAAAAGACGCCGTAGAGCACGGTGCCCGCAACGAGCATGATGGCATTAGATCCCCAAAACGAAGGAAGGATCTCATCCTCGCGCTCGGCAAAGAGCATGTCGGCCAAAAAGCGCGTGACCGGCATAGAGAAAAAGCTTGTGAGCGTAAGCGAGGCCAGCAGCGTATACGTCACCATGCACACCAGCAAGTCCTGGTTGGCACGGCCCACGCCCCACAGGCCGCACAGCACCAAGATACCCACTTGGAGC
>JAIHVJ010000402.1 GCA_022720335.1 Collinsella sp. | reverse complement strand
GGCCGTGCGCGCCGTCAACGAGAAGATCGACGGTCTGGCCGAGCGCCGTACCGCTCTCGAGCAGGAGCAGTACGACTTCATGTCTCACCTGCCCAACATCCCTTGCGAGGCCACGCCGTACGGCAAGGACGAGGACGAGAACATCGAGCGCCGTCGTTGGGGCACCCCGCGCGAGTTCGACTTCGACTTTAAGCCGCACTGGGATCTGGGCACCGACCTCGACATCCTCGACTTCGAGCGCGGCAACAAGCTCTCCGGCAGCCGCTTCACCGTTCTCGGTGGCGCCGGCGCCCGCCTGGAGCGCGCCCTTATCAACTTCTTCCTGGACACGCACACGAGCCGTGGCTTCAAGGAGTGGTGGCCGCCTATCGTCGTCAAGCGTCAGACCATGTTCGGTACGGGCCAGCTGCCCAAGTTCGAGGACGACGCCTATCACGTCTCGGGCGACAACTTCCTGATCCCCACCGCCGAGGTCGTGCTCACCAACCTGCACGCCGGCGAGGTTCTCGACGCCGACACCCTGCCGCGCCGCTACACCGCCTTCACCCCCTGCTTCCGCGAGGAGGCCGGTTCCGCCGGCCGTGACACCCGCGGCATCATCCGTCAGCACGAGTTCGACAAGGTCGAGATGGTCAAGTTTGCCAAGCCGGAGGAGTCCGACGAGGAGCTCGAGAGCATGACCGCCGAGGCCGAGTACCTGCTGCAGCAGCTGGGTCTTCCGTATCGCGTGATTAGCCTGTGCACCGGCGACCTGGGCTTCTCTGCCCGTCAGACCTACGACGTCGAGGTCTGGCTGCCGAGCTACAACGCCTACAAGGAGATCAGCTCCTGCTCCAACTGCGGCGACTTCCAGGCTCGCCGCGCCAACATCAAGTATCGCGACCCCGAGAACTTCAAGGGTTCGCGCTACCTGCACACCCTTAACGGTTCCGGCCTGCCGGCTGGCCGCACCATGGCTGCCATTCTGGAGAACTACCAGAACGCCGACGGCACCATCACGATCCCCGAGGTCCTGCGTCCCTACATGGGCGGCCTCGAGAAGATTGAGCCGGTCGCGTAACTTGGCTGCATAGGCGATATGCAAGGGCGCTCCTTCGGGGGCGCCCTATTTCGTGCGCAGGTCCATACCATGCCGTGCGGACAGCTCAATAGAAAACACACGAACAACTGTTCT
>JAIHVJ010000105.1 GCA_022720335.1 Collinsella sp. | reverse complement strand
CCCATTAAAGGAGAGTAGATGAAACCTATCGTCGCCGTCGTCGGACGCCCCAACGTGGGCAAGTCCACGCTCGTTAACCGCCTGGCCCAGACCTCGGACTCCATCGTCCACGAGTCCCGCGGCGTTACGCGCGACCGTTCGTATCACACGGCCGATTGGAACGGCCGCGAGTTCACCATCGTCGACACGGGCGGTATCGAGCCGCTCAAGAGTGACGACGTCTTTGCCACGTCCATTCGCGACCAGGCGCTTGCCGCCGCCGAGGAAGCCGCCGTCATCCTGTTTGTCGTCGACGGCCGCACCGGCGTCACCGAGGAGGACGAGTCGGTCGCCCGCATGCTCAAGCGCTCCGACAAGCCGGTCTTTCTGCTGGTGAACAAGCTCGACAATCCCGATCGCGAGAACGACAACATCTGGGAGTTCTATTCGCTCGGCATCGGTGAGCCCACGCCGCTCTCGGCCCTGCACGGCCACGGCACGGGCGACCTGCTCGACGACATCGTCGCCCTGTTGCCCGAGGAAGAGGACGAGGTCGCCGACGAGTTCCCCGATGCGCTGAACGTGGCCATCATCGGCCGCCCCAATGCCGGTAAGTCGTCGCTGTTCAACCGCATCCTGGGCGCCGACCGTTCCATCGTGTCCAACATCGCCGGCACCACGCGCGACGCCATCGATACCGTTGTCGAGCGCGACGGCAAGCACTACCGCATGGTCGACACCGCGGGCATTCGCAAGAAGAGCACCGTGTACGAGAACATCGAGTACTACTCCATGGTCCGCGGCCTGCGTGCCATCGACCGCGCCGACGTGGCGCTGCTCGTCGTCGACGCCTCCGTAGGCGTCACCGAGCAGGACCAGAAGGTCATGGGCTTGGCCATCGAGCGCGGCTGCGCCATCGTGGTGCTGCTCAACAAGTGGGATCTGCTCGACGACGACCGTAAGCGCGAGGCCTGCATGGAGACCATCGACCGCCGTCTGGGCGTCATGGCTCCCTGGGCCCAGTACCTGCGCATCTCTGCCCTGACCGGCCGCAGCGTCGAGAAGATCTGGGCGATGGTCGATGCCGCCGAGAAGACGCGCTCGCAAAAGATCAGCACCTCGCGCCTCAACACGTTCCTCACCGACCTGCGCGAGTTCGGTCATACCGTGGTGGACGGCAAGCGCCGCCTGCGCATGCACTACGTGACCCAGACGGGCGTCAACCCGCCGACGTTTACGTTCTTCGTCAACCACAGCGACCTGGTCAATGACACCTACCAGCGTTACGTGGAGAACCGCATGCGCTCGACCTTCGACTTCGCCGGTACGCCCATTCGACTCTTCTTTAGGAAGAAGGAGCAAAAGGATGCTTAATCCGATCCTGCTGACCGCCATCTGCGCCGTGGTCTCGTTCTTTATCGGGGCGATTCCGTTTGGCCTGATCCTGGGCCGCGTGTTCAACCACACCGACATTCGCAAGGCGGGCTCCGGCAACATCGGCACCACCAACGCCCTGCGCGTAGCCGGCCCCAAGGTGGCCGCGCTCACGCTGCTGCTCGACTGCCTTAAGGGCGCCATCTGCGTTGTCATCGCGCGTCCGCTCATCGCGAGCGTGGGCTATGGCTTCCCTGTGAGCATCATGGCTCCCGGAGCCGCTGGCGACTGGATGCTCGGCGTTATTTGCCTGGCTGCCGTGTGGGGCCACATCTTCTCGCCCTACCTCAACTTTCACGGAGGCAAGGGTATCGCCGTGGGCCTGGGTGTGATTCTTGCCTGGTACTGGCCCATTGGCCTGTCGCTGCTGGGCATGTTTATCGTGGCCGTCGCCATCACCAAGTTTGTGTCGGTAGGCTCGCTTGCCGCGGCCATCGGTCTTCCCATCGCCGCCTGCGCGGTCTTTCCGTACAGCAGCCTAGGACTTAAGTTTTGCATGGCGATGATCGGCATCACCGTGGTGTGGGCCCATCGCTCGAATATCCAAAAGCTCATGGCCGGCAAGGAGTCCAAGCTCTCGTTTACCAAGCGCGTCACCGAGCCCGACGATAAGTAGGAGAGAGTCATGAATGTTGCGCTGATTGGCTCCGGCTCCTGGGGAACCGCCGTCGCCGGCCTTGCCGCTGCGCGAGCCGCGCGCGTGACCATGTGGGCCCATAGCGAGCAGACGGCCGACGGCATTAACGGCGAGCACCGCAACCCCCGGTATCTGGTGGACTACGTGCTGCCGGAAAACGTTGTCGCCACGACGAACCTGGCCCAGGCGCTCGACGGTGCTGATGCGATCATCTTTGCCGTGCCTTCGACGCATCTGCGCGACGTCTGCCACCAGGCGGCGCCGTTCATCGCGGGCGAGACGCCGGTTCTGTGCCTCACCAAGGGCATCGAGCCCGAGTCCGGCCTGCTCATGAGTGAGGTCATCGCCAGCGAGATCGGCAACGAAGCGCGCGTGGCGGCGCTCTCGGGCCCCAACCATGCCGAGGAAATCTGCCGCGGCGGGCTTTCGGCTGCCGTCATCGCCAGTGAAGACCAGCAAGTGGGGGAGACCTTTAAGGAACTGCTGCTTTCCACGGCCTTCCGCATCTACCTGTCGCAGGACATGACCGGCGTCGAGGTATGCGGCGCCATGAAAAACGTCATCGCTATCGTGTGCGGCATCTCTGCCGGTACCGGCGCGGGCGACAACACGCTTGCTCTTATCATGACGCGCGGCCTGGCAGAGATCAGCCGCCTGGTGCACGCCCGCGGCGGTCAGGCCATGACTTGCATGGGACTTGCCGGCATGGGCGACCTTATCGCCACTTGCACCTCGGAGCATTCGCGCAACCGCACCTTTGGCTACGAGTTCGCGCATGGCGTGTCGCTCGACGAGTACCAGGCGCGCACGCATATGGTGGTCGAGGGTGCCGTCGCGGCCCGCAGCGTCAGCGAGCTCGCCCGTTCACTGGGCGTAGACATTCCGCTCACCTTTGCCGTGGAGCAAACGCTCTACAACGGTGTTACTTTGGATAGGGCGCTCGAGATCCTTACCGACCGCGTCCCCTCTCAAGAGTTCTACGGACTCGCCGACTAGCGCAGAAAGGCTACTACCATGGGTTCCATCAAAATCGCTCCGTCCATCCTTTCGGCCGATATGGCTAACCTCAAGGGCGACCTCGACAAGATCGCCGGTGCCGACTACGTGCACTTCGACGTCATGGACGGTCACTTTACCGGCAACCTGACCTTTGGCGTCGATATCCTCAAGGCCGTCAAGCGTTCCACCAACGTGCCGGTCGACGCGCACCTGATGGTGTCGAACCCCGACGAGACGGTCGATTGGTACGCCGACGCCGGCGCCGATATGATCACCGTGCACTACGAGGCTTCCACGCACCTGCACCGCACGCTCACGCATCTGCAGCAGCGCGGCGTCAAGGCGGGCGTGGTGCTCAACCCCGCCACCCCCGTGTGCGTACTCGAGAGCATCATCGACGTTGTCGATATGGTGCTGCTGATGAGCGTGAACCCTGGCTTTGGCGGCCAGAGCTTTATCCCCGGCACCATCGCCAAACTGCACGAGCTTACGGCCATGTGCGAGCGCCACGGCGTTTCGCCCCTCATCGAGGTCGACGGCGGCATCTCTTCCAAGAACATCGCCGAGGTCGTCAAGGCCGGCGCCAACGTGCTCGTAGCCGGCTCCGCCGTATTTAAGTCCGAAGATCCCGCCGCCGAGGTTGCGCTGCTGCAGAAGCTGGGCAACGAGGCCGCACAGGAGGCATAAACCCTTATGACCGCAGGTCAAAACCGCATACCCGTGAATCTTGATTATGCCGCCTCGACGCCCATGCGCGCCGAGGCGCTCCTTGCGCAGCGCGAGTACGACAACAGCGAGCTTGCCGGCGTCAACCCCAACTCGCTGCACTCGCTTGGCCGCAAGGCCGCCGCACGCCTGGAAGTCGCCCGTCGCGAGATCGCCCGTAGCTTTGGCGCACGCGTTCGCCCGTCCGAGATCATCCTTACCAACGGCGGCACCGAGGCCAACCAGCTGGCGCTGCTCGGTCTTGCCGAGGGCGCTCGTCAGCGTGATCGCAAGCGCGGGCGCGTGATCGTATCGGCCATCGAGCACGATTCAATTCTGGATAACCTGCCGCTGCTGCGCGCCGCCGGCTTTACCGTCGACCTGGTGCAGCCCTGTCGTACGGGCTACATCGAGCCTGCCGCGCTGAGCGACTTGCTAGGCGACGACGTGGCGCTCGTGAGCATTATGGTCGCCAACAACGAGACCGGCGTGGTGCAGCCCATCCGCGAGCTGGCCGCCGCCGCACATGCTGCCGGCGCCCTGTTTCATACCGATGCCATCCAGGGCTACTTGCATATTCCGCTCGATGTCACCGAGCTGGGCGTCGATGCTATGACCGTTGCCGCGCACAAGATCGGCGGCCCTGTGGCATCCGGCGCGCTCTACCTTAAGAACCGCACGCCGCTGCGTCCGCGCATCTTTGGCGGTGGACAGGAAGCCGGCCGTCGCGCCGGTACGCAGGATCTGCGCACGCAGCTGGCTTTTGCCGCAGCCGCTTCCGTGTTGCTGCCGAATGTGGGCCAGGAGCGTGCGACGCTGCAGGCCCTTTCCGACAAGCTCTACGCCACGCTTACGGCCCATCCTCGCATTCACGCCACGATGGGCGACTACGCGCAGGCCGATCGTCTGCCGGGTATGGTTTCGATCTACGTCGACGGCATGGACTCCGAGGAGCTCATCATCAAGCTCGACGCCGCCGGCTTTGAGGTTTCGGCCGGATCGGCTTGCTCGAGCGGCAGCATGGACCCGAGCCACGTGCTCAGCGCCATGGGCATTGGTCGCGAGCAGGCGCTGGGCGCACTGCGCATCTCATTCGATGATCGCGTGAACTCTGCCGACCTGGACGACTTTGCCCAGGCACTGCTTTCGATCGTAGGTGCCGCATGATCGTCTCCGAGCTTGAACGTGCGCTGCTGGCGCGCTACCCCAAGGCGGACGCCGAGGGCTGGGATCATGTTGGGCTATCTGTGGGAGATCCCGCTGCCGAGATCCGCGGTGTTGCCTGCGCGCTCGACGCGACCGAGGCCAACGTGCGCCGCGCTCTCGAGGCCGGCGCTAACGTGCTGCTGACGCATCATCCCATCTATATCAAGGCGCCCGAGGCCTTTTGTCCGGCCGATTCCGCGCGTCCCCAGTGCAGCGCTGCACTATACGAGGCAGCTCGTTGTGGCGTGAGCATCATCTCGCTTCACACCAACCTGGACCGCTCGCACGAAGCGCGCGTTCGCCTGAGTGAGTTGCTGGGCGCTGAGCCCATGAGCTCGCTGGAGCATGTGAACGAGCCTGGGCTCACCGGTCTGGGCGCACTCGCGACCCTCCACGACCCTTGCAACCTGCGCGATCTCGCCAACCGTGCCGCCATGGCCTATGGCAGCGACCCGCGCGTATGGGGCGAAGCCGAGCACCCGTGCCGCACCGTCGCCATTCTGGGCGGCTCCCTGGGCGATTTTGGTGAGCTTGCTATCGCCGTGGGCGCAGATGTTATTGTGACCGGAGAGGCCAGCTACCACGTGGCGCAGGACCTTGCCTTGCGCGGCCTGAGCGTGATTCTGCTCGGCCACGACCGCTCTGAAGAGCCGTTCGTTGATATATTGATGAACTCTGCAGTTGAAGCCGGGGTCGACCCCCGTCATGCGATTAAAATACTGAACCCTTGCCAATGGTGGACTGTGACAAAAGGAGAGAACTTATGAGCGCCGGCGCTACGCTACTCAAGCTGCAACAGATCGATTTGGAGCTCGCCCGCAACAAGAGCGAACTTGCCAATATGCCGGAGCTCAAGGAGCTCGCTTCCAAGCGTAAGACCTACGTTAAGCTCAAGTCCGAGATGACCAAGCTCTACGCCCAGCGCAAGGATCTGGACATTGAGCTCGACGACCTCAACACCACCGAGATTCAGACCAATAACGCCATCGAGGCTGCCAAGAAGCGTCACGTCGACGGTTCCGATTACCGCGAGGTTCAGGACCTGGAGAATGAGCTTGCCACCCTGGCAAAGCGTCTGGACAAGATCGAGCACACCCGCAAGGATGTCGTTGTCGCCCATAAGGAGGCGCTCGACCGCGAGACTCGCGCGCAGGCCATCATCGCCAAGTTCGAGGAGGGCGTGAAGGCCGATACCAAGGCTGCCCGCGCCAAGGCTGCCGATCTGCAGGCTCAGATCGATGCCGCAACCAAGGAGCGCACCGCCCTTGCCGCTACGCTGCCGACCGACGTGCTCACCGACTACGAGCGCCTGCTCAAGCAGTTCCGTGGCCTGGCCGTCGAGACCATCAAGGGCAACATTCCCACCATCTGCCACACCGCGCTGCAGGCATCGTCCATGAGCGATCTCAACCACGACGGTAGCGAGATCGCGCACTGCCCGTATTGCCACCGCCTGCTGGTGCTTCCCAGCAAGGAAGCTTAAATGATGACGGCGGCATCCAACAATTCAATGCAACTTGAGGGAAAAACGATCCTGCTGGGCATTACCGGCGGGATCGCCGCCTATAAGTCGTGCAATATCGTGCGCCTGCTGCAAA
>JAIHVJ010000401.1 GCA_022720335.1 Collinsella sp. | reverse complement strand
AGTAAGATCACGTCGCCACGGCTCGACAGCGAACGGGCGACGTCCACGGCATCGCGCAGGTCATCCGCCTGGGCGATATCCACGTCACCATCGACATCGGCCTCGTCCATAGCGGCGGTAAAGCGCTCGCGCGCATCGCCAAAGCAAACGACCGAGCGCACGTTGTCCATAACGACGCGGGCAAAGTCCGCAAGCGGCGTACCCTTATCGTGGCCGCCGAGCAGCAAAATCACATCGTCGTCGGGAAACGCCGTCAGGGCCTTTTCGACTGCATCGGTGTTCGTTGCCTTGGAATCGTTGACGTAGCGCACGCCATCGATCTCGCCACAGGGCTCAACGCGGTGCTCCAGCGGCTGGAACGATGCCAAACCACGGCAAATGCCCTCGGGATCGGCACCGACGGCCAAAGCAGCCGTGGCAGCACATAGGGCATTGATGACATTGTGATGGCCCGAGATCTTGAGCTCGGAAGTGGCGACAAGCTGAGTCTCGACGCCCTTCAGGCGGACGACCAACTTGCCGTCGCGCACAAAGGCGGCGTCTGCACCCTCGGGCTCGTCAAAAGCGACCTTGCAGATGCGGCGGCCCGGCATGTAGATGTACTCATCGAACTCATGGATGCCGGCATCCTCAACGTCGATAACCACGAGGTCGTCGTCGACCATATTCTCGAACAACTTGATCTTGGCAAGCGCATAGTTCTTGTGGCTCTTGTGCCAGCCCAGGTGGTCGGGCGTGATGTTGAGCAGCACCGCCACGCGAGGATGAAGCTCGGCGGTCGTAGCAATCTGATAACTCGACAGCTCGGCCACAAACCACTCATTATGTGCGCGGCCGTCGATCTCGTTCACGGGCGGCTCACCGATATTGCCGACGGCCACGCTGGCTTCACCGGCGGCCTTGAGCAGATAATCAGTCAGCGACGTGGTAGTTGTCTTGCCGTTGGTGCCCGTGATGGCAATCCAATTTTGGGGAGACAAGCGATAGGCAAACTCGGGCTCGCCCATAATCTGAGCGGCATGCTCACGCCCCGCCTTAAAGAAGGACGAGAACTCCGAAATACCCGGGCATGTCACGCACACGTCATAGGCGCCCTCGACCTGTTCGGTCCCATAGACAAACGACGCACCAGCAGCCTCGAGCGCACGCGTGGCGTCATTGGGCTCAGAGGTGCCACCG
>JAIHVJ010000400.1 GCA_022720335.1 Collinsella sp. | reverse complement strand
GCGCCGTTGTCGGTGAGCACGGCGCGGAAGACCCTGCCCATGCCGTCGGCGCCGAGGACCTCCCTGATATCGCCCAGGGCGGCCGCGACGCGCCCGGCGGTCTTCTCCGCCAGCGGCAGCGCGAGCTGCAGCCTGCTGGGGCGGTGCAGCAGCGTGAGCAGGCAGGCGGAGTCCTCCCGGGCGCCCTCGACGGTGTCCATCTCCCAGGCCGCGGCGCACGCGTCCTCCCCGAGGGCGAGGAACGCGGCGTACGACCTGCGGGCGGAGTGGCGGGTCGCCGCCCGGCCGGCGGCGCGCTTCCTCGGCCTGTAGCCGACCTTGCGCCTGAGCTCCATGTTGGTCATGCCGTCGTAGCCCGCCGAGACCCAGCGGTAGATGGTCGACGGCGACAGGTCCACCGGGCCGCCGTTGCGCGCCGCCATCTGCTCGGGCGACAGCCCCCGGCGCAGGCAGTCCCTTATCGCCTCCAGCCTGGCCGCCGCGGCGGGCTCGTCGGCGTCTATCCCGCGCCTGGACGAGACGAGGACCGAGTCGGCGCACAGCTGCGCGGCCCGGGCCTCGTAGAAGACGTGGGGGCGGCGCTTGCAGCCGATCGCGCGGTACCGCCCGCACCCGTTGCAGCAGCGCGGCCACGCGGCCAGGCGCGGGCAGGCCGCCGACAGGTCGGCGGTGGCGTCCACGCGCTCGCCGCGCCTGGCCTTCGGCGCCGTCGCGAACCTGTGCGACGCCACCTCGGCGCTCACCGTCGAGGGCGACCTGCCCAGCTCCCTCGCGATCTCCCTGCACGACGCCCTGCGCTCCAGCATCCTCTGGACCGTGTCCCGCTCGTGCCTCGTGAGCCTTCCGTAGGACCTCGGGACCGCCCTCGCGGAGCCCCTTTTCTTCTTTCCGGACATGCCGTCCTCCGATCTCCCGGGGCCGGCCGATCCGGCCCTCAGGGTATCGGGTTCCCATATTCATCCGCACATGTGCGGATGAATATGGGAGGTGTTCGGATAAAGTCGATAATCAAGGTTAAATATGAAGGAATTATGCTCTACGAGATTTTCCTTGCCGTTTACCGAACTCCCGCGTAATATTCCTTCTTGCGCACATGAGGCGCCCAGACATTGCGGGGTGGAGCAGTCTGGTAGCTCGCCGGGCTCATAACCCGGAGGTCGTAGGTTCAAATCCTGCCCCCG
>JAIHVJ010000104.1 GCA_022720335.1 Collinsella sp. | reverse complement strand
CCTTGCCGGATTCAGATTCGACAAGGGGCGACCATTGTGCAATCGCAAGAAGATGACGGGGCGGAATGTCAATCCTGGTCTAACAGAGCCTTATTTAATTAGCTAAAAATGAGTTCTCGCCAAAGATTCAGCACGCTCTCAACAGGCATCATTGAATGTCCCAAGAGAATACATAGCACTCAACGATATTTTGTCGGCTGAAAAGCTGAAACCCTGACTACCTTACAAACTCTAAGTACTTTACGCTCTCGCCGCGTTCGAATGCGCCTATAACTTCACAGGTGGCTTTTGTGATATCGCGATCAATGCCGCCTTCGCGGCGAAGTGCCTCTTCACCTGTGATGCCCTTTTCGACATCGGCGATCATTCTTAGGAAAGAAACCCATTCAAAGCGAATACCTTCCCCGTCTAGCTGATAGAAATAACGTCTGTTATCGGCTGGGTTCTCGTAACGGATTTCGAAATAATCAGTCTTCCACCAGGGCGCAGGAACATATATGTAGCCCTTTGTGCCCGATACAACTAGACTGCCCTCAGACTTAGCGCCTGAGCCAACCTTTGCTGTTGCCACGGCGTTTGGAAACTCAACGTCAAGCCTCGAGAACTCATCAAAAGTCTTGTCGTGTTTCTCGCACAAGGACGAAATGCGCACCGAGTTAGGTTTAGTACCTAGTATCTGGAAGATTGGCAATAAGGCCGTCGGCCCCCATGCCGTCATGCTGCTCCAAGCAGTGTCGCGACGCCTATCAAAAGGAGCGCGATTGGTCTTAAGATTGGTTATAGTGGCATCGACCGAAACGACCTCGCCAATACGTCCACCGGTAACCAACAACAGCATGCGTGCGTAGGCGGTTGAGTATGCCGTGCGCAGCGAGTCCATCAGCACAAGGCCTCGCTCGTCGGCTAATGCGAAAAGCTCGCTGCATTCCTTAGCGCTCTTTGCGATAGGCGCTTCGCACATCACATGCTTGCCGGCATTTAAGGCTCGTTTCACCTGTGCATAATGCCGATCAGGATGCGAGTGAATATACACAATGTCGACCGCATTCAGTAACTTACCGTAATCATCCGTTACAAGCTTGGCTCCGAGTGGACCCTCATCTAGCAAGCTGCGATTTTCAACACAAATGCCGACAACCGCGAGACCATTTACCAAACCGCATTCAGCAAAAACGCGATTCATATAGTCGGTATATCCAACTAAACCGCAGCGAAGTTTAACCGAACTTCTGATTTCCGTAGAAGAGACACCACTGGTGCGCTCGAGGTACACAACTTTGCAGTACTCATTCAGATAATCGAATTGGCCCTCCCAATCCGATCCCACAGTGAAGATATCGACTCCATAGCGCTTGATGTCGTCGATTTTCTGGCCTTCGTACTCTTCGACGACGATCTTGTCCGCAAGCCCGGTCGAACGCACTGCTGCAATGCGCTCTTCAAGCGATTGTTGAACGTTAATCTTGCCGCGTTGTTTGTCAAAGTCATCCGACGTAACGCCAACGATTAGATAGTCGCCTAAGGCCTTGGCGCGCTCCAACAGGCGGACATGCCCGCGATGAAGATGGTCGTAGGTTCCGTAGGTAATGACCTTAGTCATGGTTAGGCCTTGTCCAACTCAATCAGCGCTTCCATGAATCGCTCCATCGAACGCTTGGGACCAGTGGTAACCCTCAGACAGCTGCCAAAAGCGCCAATACCGTCATACTCCTTAATGAGAATGCCTTTCTCGGCCTTCATGCGGCGAACGATTTCAGAAGCATCGCTAAACGGCTTAATGAACATGAAATTACCTTCACTGCTTCGATATTCATAGCAGTTACGGTCAAGTTGCTCAACGAGCCACTGTTTGCCGGCGAGCTGATTCTCGATCATGGAATCGAGCAGGCCTTCGGTTTCCATGATTTTCTTTGCGAAGAGCATGGCAAACATATTTACATTGTGGGGAGTATTCAGCTTCTGTACGAGGGCAACTCCCTCAGGCCACCCTGCTACATAGCCTAAACGAGCTCCAGCAAGCGAGAAGAGCTTCGAGAAAGTACGAGTTACAAATACGTGTTCATGGGTTAGGGCATAGTTGATGGATGTCTCGGGACAAAAATAATGATATGCTTCGTCGACAAGAACGGTAATTTGACGTCGTTCCGCTTCCTCAAAAAAGCGTGACATCTCAGTCTTGCTCCAAGCATTGCCCATGGGGTTATTCGGATTAACAAGAATAAGCAGCTGTGTGTCATCGCTAATCTTAGAAATCACATCATTCACCGTGATGGTAAGGTCATCCCTATAAGGAACCGGCACAAAATTACGTCCATACATCTTCGAGTAGACCTCGAACATTGCATAAGAAGGCGATACACAAACGATCTCGCCGTTAGGTGCAGTGAAGGCCTCAATGATGTTGCGAATGCCTTCGGAAGACCCGTTAACAAGCGACAGATGCTCGATGTCCGTACCAAGTCTTCCAGCGAGGAATTCGGTAAACTCAAGAGTCTCCGGGTACTGGGCCACCATTTCGGGCGTCACCCCCGAAAGAACCCCGTCGATGAACTCTTGAGATAGCCCCTCGGGGTTCTCGTTCAGATCAAGTCTGAGGTAACCCTCGCGCTTGTTCTGGTCAAAAATGCGGTGTAGATTAACTAACCTCTCGTTGATGTAATACATGAATAAACACCTTTCGCCTTTGATTAAAAATTGTTAAGGACTGTAACGAATGAGCTGCCTGTCGATATTTCCACTGAGGGTTTGCTGTGTGAGTGAGCTTTGCACTACAAGTGTCTAAATGAAAAGCAGTTACCGTCCATGTCCGTAAACCATACGAACAAGCTTCCAGGGAAGCTTTCGCCTAATTCTTGCCATCAAGCTAAGCTTTGGTGCCAGCAGCTTTTCGAATGCCAGCTTGTGGTCACCAGCAGAAATCGCTCTTTCGACCTCATCGGCCAGCCTCTCGTCATCATCAGAACGAGAGGCTGGCTTGACGAGATTTGAGTTATTTGCAGCAACGCTTTCAACGGTTGATTTAATCCACTTACATTCATCGGCACAGCACTCATTAAAGAAACGCTCGCCATTACTAGTGTTTATCAGGACCGCGGAAACGCCTCGTCCGTCAGAAAAGCCGGGATGAACGGAATCGATGCCCCAATAATCTCCTATCGTGATGTCTCCAACGCGTTCGAGTCTTGCAAAGGGACACTTGTAACAACACCTCCGATAGATGACCCCTTTCGTAAAAGCTGCGAAATATGGGTCATCACGGGCGGGCCCCAGCACCTCGTGTTTTCTACCTCGACGATAGAAGTAGTAATAATAATTTAGTCCCCACCCCATCTTTTTGCTTCTAAAAGCATAGCCATGGATGCCGTCATCGGCTTTATTCTTCGTGGCGAGCCATTCAAGATATGCAGAAAAAATCTCCTGCTTTGGTGTTCCGTGACAGATAAGATCGACGCACAGCAAGTTGTTTGCAACGACTTCCTTCGGAACTGATTTTTCAAGATATTTTCGAAGTCCCGCTATCTGGCATGGCGTACCGGAATATAGCACTACGGTGTTCTTGCAAAGAAGATGGGCACACTCTTCATATGTATCTGCAACGTTGCTCTTAACGTATTTAGATCCTTGGAGTGATCGCGTCGAAAATGTTGGTGTAAGGGTGGCTCCCTAGCGTCCGTTTAACGAAGAGCGGCCTTCGTCCTAGAATCTGAAATCACCACAACAACAGGTTCTAGGAGAGGACGAAGACCGCTATGGAAATCTTATCAGACCCGAAGCCGGACATGCTCGCCATGCCGCGGTTCGACGACGGTGCCATCGACATGCAGGAGCTGCTCAGGCGCCTCGCCGAGCAGGTCGTGAACGCCGTGATGGACGCCGAGGCCGACCAGCTGTGCGGCGGCGGGGCGAACAGCCGCAACGGCTACCGGGAGAGGTCGCTCGCCACCTGCGTCGGCACGCTGACGCTGCGCATCCCGAAGCTCCGCACCGGCAGCTTCTTCCCGGACGACGTGATCGAGCGCTACCAGCGCGCGGACCGCGCCCTCGTGGCCGCCGTCGCCGAGATGTACGCCACCGGCACGAGCACCCGCAAGGTGCGGCGCGTCGCGGAGAAGATGGGCGTGTCCAGGCTCTCCAAGGACCAGGTGAGCGCCATCGCGTCGAGCCTTGACGCCGACATCGAGGATCTCTGCGCGAGGCCCCTCGACGGCTCGCCGGTGCCCTACGTCTGGCTCGACGCCACGTACGTCAAATGCCGCCGCGGGGGCCGCGTGGCCTCCACGGCCGTCGTCACGGCCATCGGCTGCGACGCGGGCGGCTGGAGGCGCGTCCTGGGCGTCGACGTGGTGGACACGGAGTCGTACGACTCGTGGCTAGCATTCCTCAGGAAGATCCGCGACCGCGGCGTCTCCGGCGTGGAGCTCGTCGTCTCCGACGCGCACGCGGGCCTCGTCGCGGCCGCGGCGGAGGTCTTCCAGGGGGCGGCATGGCAGCGCTGCGCCGTCCACCTCATGCGCGACTGCATGCGCGAGGCGGGCTCCTGGCAGCTCAGGCGCCGCGTGGGCAGGATCGTCTCGCAGGTGTTCCGCGGGCGCGACGCCGCCACCGTGACCGCCATGTACCACGTGGCGTGCGACATGCTGGAGGGGTGCTGCCCGAGGGCGGCGACAATCCTCGAGGAGGCCGAGCCGGACGCCCTGGCATACCTCGACTTCCCGCCGTCGCACTGGAAGCGCCTGCGCACCAACAACGTCCAGGAGCGGACGAACCGCGAGATAAAGCGCAGGTCGAGGGTGGTGCAGGCGTTCCCCTCGACGGCGTCGCTGGTGCGGCTGGCGGGCGCGGTCATGTGCGAGCAGGACGAGACATGGCAGGAATCCAGGTACTTCTCGGAGGCGAAGATGAGGGAGCTCTACGACGAGGGCCGCACGCGCGGGCTCGACGGGACGGTCGACTGGTCGCGGCTGGAGGCTGAGGCCAGGAAGATGATCGAATCCGGCCTCGAGCTTGCGGACAGGATCGAGGCGGCATAGGATATCAACCGTATTCCAGGTTCCTGGACGCCGGGCCGACTCGCTTCGGATCGGACGCTACACCAACTTTCTCGACACTACCAGGGCGGCGGCGGTCGCCAGGCTCACTGCAAGTCCCGCAAGGGCGCCCGGGGTCTTGTAGGTCATCACGATCCTATTCGCGCCTTTCTGCATGTTCAGGGATGACAAACCCTTATCGGCGGCGGGCGTTAGTTCTGCGGCGGTTCCGTTTACCGTTACGTTCCAGCCCTCATCGTACGGAACGCTCAGCAGCAGGTTGCCGTCATCCTTGGCGGTATATTTGCCTTCGATTCTTCCGTCCTCAAAAACCGTCGGAACAAATTCGCTCGTCTTAAGCTCGTTAATAATCTGCTCGAAAACGTCCAGATTGAGGGCGTAAAAGACCGGCTCATTGTCTTGGGGCATGTCTGTATAGCCCTCTGCGACTCCGATTGACACCGTATGCTGGCTCGGGGCGTCCGATGCATACGCAATCTGGCGGATATTATTGTCGAATCTCCAGGCTTCGTTTTCGATCGTTCGCTGGTCGATGGTAAGGGTGACGGGCCAATAACTGCCGGCGGTCGCATCTTTGTTGATGTAGAGATACCCGATGGAGCTTGCCGGTACAGTAACGCTCCATTGCTTTAAGCCATCGCTATTCTCCGTGCTCGTGGCCTCGATCTTGGTATAGAGATTGACCTCGCGGCCTAGGATTTTGCTGTAGAGTTCGTTTTGCTTTTCGAAGGGGTTCTCGCTCTTCAGCGTGCTGTTTTGGATATCGCTTGAGGCTGCGACGCCAATGCTGAGCGCATAGGGGTTCTCGTACACTGCGCTTGTGGAGTCGGCCTGATTCATCTTGGCTAAAACGTAGCCCGCAGGTACGTTCTCAGGAATGGCATACTTGACTCCCAGTAGGGCATCGACGGCGAGAATAGGCTCGGCATAACGGGTCGAGAATTCGCCGACGCTGCTGTATCCAAGGGAGTTGAGCAGTGCGATGGCCTGCGGGTTGTTGGCAGACGAATACGAAGACAACTGGTTGTATCCAAGCGCCAGGCCTTCGTTGAGGGCGGCGCTGTCGACGCGTGTGGTCGTGCGGTCAATGCGATAGAACGACGCCGAAGTCTGGTCTTGAATGGCCGTGATCGTGTCGGTCGCGGTGGCGACATAGGTGCTGTTGGCTTCTTCGGAATAGCCTACGTACAGCTGATACCAAATGACATGGGCGTTGGCAAACAACTCAATGGCGGTTAGTGCCAGGAGGGGCATGATGACGACGGGGCGATAGGCTTGACGCAATTTGGGCTGGTATTTGAGCGCCTGCAGCGCGTATCCTGCGGTCCACAGCGTAAAGAAGCTCAGCAAAAAAGCCGTGCGCGAGTAGAAGCCGTTGGGAACGCGCATGCCGCACCAGATGTACTCGAGCGGGCTCAAAACGGAGCTTGCGACCAGGATTATCGTGACGACGAGTGTCGCGATGCGCGTCTTGATTGAAACCGTGCGGTTAACCAGCAGACTCACCGCAAGCAGCATCATGATGATGCCGCAATAGAACTGCGGTGTGCTTTCG
>JAIHVJ010000399.1 GCA_022720335.1 Collinsella sp. | reverse complement strand
GGGTGGACAGTTAGTTCAGATACGTATTATTCGGGCGGTTTAATAGCTGGGTTTGGAGCCCTCGGGGGCCTGTTGGACGCCTTTAGATGACCTGAGGCGCTTGGTTTTGGGCTTAAAACGCCCGTTTTGAGGATCAAACTGCGTCAAACGAAGCGTCCGAATGCAATTTGAGGGGGTCTGATTTATACGTATCTGAACTAACTGTCCAAGCGATTCTGTTCGGGGTCGGCGTGCCTTGCTTGTGGTCCCTGTCTTCACAATTTGCGTCAAGCTTTTGGTTAGCTTTTGGTCAGTTGGCGGGATGGCGGGAGGGCAAAAGATCGCTGGCGAAAAAAGCTCAAAGAAAGTGCTGGTAGGGGAGTTGTTGAGCTTTTCGACAGCTTTTGGGCAAAAGAAACTTTGTGGCTATTGCCAGCGATTGCATTGTCGCGGTCATGGTGGTGCGGGATGCTGGTCGTAAGCGTCGAATGCTCCGATTTTGGAGGCCAGCATGGATCTGTTTCTCGAGACCCCGCAGCAACAAGCCGAACGCATGTTGCGTCAGCAGCAACGGCTCATGGAGATGCAAATGCAAGGGGTGGCTACCCAACCTGTAGCGCAAAATGCCGCACCCGAGGCGGCGTCTGCACCAGCGCCTGAAACGTATTCCGTGCAGCAGGATTCGTATGCACAGGAGCTTGCGTTCGACAAGCGTCGTGCGCGTCGCCGCCGCTTGGGCCAACGCCTGCGTACGCTGGCGATGATCGTGCTCATCCCGCTGGGGCTTGTCGCCATCTTCCTGGCTTCGTATGCCCTCACGTGCATCCTCAACGGCGCCTCGCCCAACGAAGTACTCCAACATCTGGCAGCCCTAGGCCAGCGCCTAGGCGACGTCATAACAACCATCCGCGCCGGCTGGGAGAGCTAGCTTCTCTCAAAGGCCGTCTTAGATTTAAAGGATTGCAGTCTCAAACAGGATCTTTTCCTCTGGGCGGTCTAGTCGTGTCACTCTATAGTATTATTGAAGACGAATAATACTAATGGAGGTGCGCGGTTGAATCTGACTTTTGAGGGATTCTTGAAGGCTTGTGGATGGAAGAGGGCTATCGAGGCGTTTTGTCCTTATACAACCAGGCGGGCAGTCTTGTGTCTCTGTGCGCCAAGGACGATCTCCCTAATCGTTATGCCAATGTTTGGCGCGCGTATCGAGGGGTAAAGGAAAAACCGGCGGCGGACAGAAGAGTCAATGCCCTGATGCGCAAAAGAACGTTGGAAGCATTAGCGGGTTCGAGTTTGTCGCGCTATGGTCTCTGCCGCGATCTGCACCTGAATAAGGGAAACGTGTACGCATATTTAGCCGGCGACGACTCAAAAGTAAGTAGGGAGACGGCGCGCCGCATTATGGAATATGCGGAAGAGAGGGGCGCGGGAGAGCGGGACGAGTGCTCCGTGTGTGTGACGGGGTAAGATTGATCGCGGTTTTGATTGATGACCGATTGAGTTTGTTGGGCGGAGTCTATGTCTGCTATTGATATCGTGCTTGTTGTGATTGCCTTGGTGTCGGTGGGAGTTGCTTTGGTTTGCGCCCTGCAGCTTAAAGGCCTTCGTGCCGAGTTGCGCGAGCGTGGCGGCAACGACGCGGAGACGCTCGCGGCACTCGAGCAGGCCAACAGCACACTCGATGCCCTCAATGTCGCGTTGGCAGAAACCCGCCGCACGGCAAACGCCATCGCGCAGCAGCAGACAACCGATGCGGCCGTGGAGCAGCAGCGCTACCTGACCATTGCGCGCGAGTTCTCGCAGGCCGGCGACCGTATGGATGACCTGCGCCGTGAGACGGCTCAACAGCTTGGCGCCAACCGCGAGGGCATCGAGCACCGCCTGGACAAGGTGCGCGAGACGGTCGATGCCCAGCTGGACGCCATCCGCAAGGATAACAACGTTCAGCTCGACCAGATGCGCGCGACGGTGGACGAGAAGCTTTCCCGTACGCTCAACGATCGCCTGTCTGCATCGTTTAAGCAAGTGAGCGACCAGCTCGAGGCCGTGTACAAGGGCCTGGGCGATATGCAATCTATCGCCACCGGCGTGGGAGACCTTAAGCGCGTGCTGGGCAATGTGAAGGCGCGCGGCATTTTGGGCGAGGTGCAGCTGGGCGCGATTCTGGCGGACATCCTCACGTCCGATCAGTATCTGGA
>JAIHVJ010000398.1 GCA_022720335.1 Collinsella sp. | reverse complement strand
TCCGTTTGGGTGCGCTTTTTTGAGGGAGGCAGCATGGCATATCGTCTGGACATCAAGCGCATTCTTTCGATGAACTTCTTTCACGACCTGCCCCAGATCATGTTGGGGTGTGCCTTGGCCGCCATCGCGACCGACTTGTTTTTGATTCCCAACGGTCTTGCCGCCGGTGGCGTTACGGGCCTTGCCACCATTATCCAGGCGGTCGGCGCGGCGCGCGGCCTATCGCTTCCCGTTGGTATTCAGACGATCGTGATGAACGCCTTGCTGTTGTTGGTCGTTATGCGCGAGGGCGGCATGTTCTACGTGGTGCAGACCGCGACGGGCTTTGTGCTGCTGGGCTTCTTTACCGATCTGTTCGCCCCGTTTGTAGCACCTCTGGCGGATGCGGACCTGATGCTCCCTGCCATGTGGGGCGGCATTATTACGGGCATCGGTTACGGCATGGTGTTGCGCGCCGGCGCCAACACCGGCGGTTCGGACACGATTGGCCAAATCATCTCGCGTAACACCTCGCTGCCGGTGGGCTCGACCGTCATGGCGATCGATGTTGCCGTATGCGCGCTATCGGCTCCGGTCTTTTCAATCGAAAACGCACTGTATGCAGGCCTTTCGATGGTCATTAGCGGCTACGTGATCGATGCCGTGGTCGATGGTGGCAACAAACGCCGTATGGTACTCATCATCTCGGACAAGTTCCCTGATATCGCTGCCGATATCATGTATGGCCTGGGTCGTGGTTGTACCAAGTTTAAGGCGACTGGCATGTATTCGGGTGCCGAGAAGCCAGTGATTATGGTCATCGTGAGCCGTCGAGAGCTCAATACCCTCAAGACGATCGTGCGCGAGCGCGATCCTCATGCCATCGTGACGGTTGCCGACGTTACGGAAGCCTTCGGCGAGGGATTCAAGGACATTAGCGCGTAGGGTCGATCGCGTTCCATCCAAAAGACGTTCACATTGATAAACCGTTTCATCAGCGGTTCTGCCTGCTAAATTGTTCAAATAATGATAAAAACTCTGGTAAAGCCATCAGTTTCCAGCATAATGAATGACGTACGTGCATTGCGGCTGTGTTGGGATTACCTTTCCGTGCCGTGCGCATTTTGTCTAATGAGGATGAAAGGAAGGCACAATGAGCGACGAAGAGCTCAAAAAGGTTGCCAACGAGGTAAGGAAGGGCATCGTCACCGG
>JAIHVJ010000397.1 GCA_022720335.1 Collinsella sp. | reverse complement strand
CTCGCTCATATGACCCAATCCGCTGTCAAGAGCCACAATGGCCCCGCCGACCGCCTGCAATCGGTCGGCGGGGCCTGCCGTTGAACCCGTCCCGGTCCGCCCCCGGCATGTCGTCGACGCCTTCGGCTCAGTCTCATATCCGCGGATACCGCTCCGGCGGCCCGCAATCCTCTCCTTCGGCGGGGTTCCCCAAGTCTGTCGACGCGGATGCGGCGGCCGCCGCGCGCACAGCGAGAACGGGGGTGTCCCCGAAGGCTGCCCGGCTCGCCGGGACGGGGGCTATGTCTATTCGGTTGCCTCCCGGCACATCGCGCCGAGGGCCCACAGCCACCTCACGAGCTCGGCGGCGGTGGCGGCGTTCGCCTTCGCCTGGGGCATGCCCCTGGCGAGCATCTCCTCGCGGCGCCGGAGCAGGCGCTCGGACCCCTTCCTCCCGTGCATCCTCACCTCGAGGGGGACGCCGGAGCCCTTGGGCATCAGCTTCGGCTGGTGGCCGGCCTGGGCGTAGCTCCAGGACCCCTCGACGGCCAGCCTCCTGACGAGGGCGTTGCCGGCCCCGCTGATCCCGCCGAGGCGCACGGAGTCCGCGCTCGACCTCTGCTTCGGGGCGAGGCCGAAGTAGGCCGTCACCTGCCTGCCGGAGCGGAACCTCGAGAAGTCGCCGACCTCGGCCGCGAAGGCGGCGGCGAGCGCGAACCCGCACCCCTTGATCGACTGGAGCGCCTCGACCTCGGCCGAGAGGGGGCCCGCCGCGACGGCGGCCCTGTATTCGGCGAGGACGGCCTCCCTCGTCTCGTCGGCCGCCTCGACCTCGCTCCTCAGCGCCGCAAGCGCCCGGATGCCGCCGTCGTCGGCGGGGTGTATGCCGTCGAGCCACCTGAGGAAGCCGTACGTCCAGTACCTCCGGGGGTTGCCGGCCGGCGTCGTGCCGCCGTAGGCGTAGCCGCGGCGGGCCAGGAACGCCAGGAGCCGCTGCTTCGCCGCCGCGAGCCTCGCGGTCGCCGCGTCGTGGGCCCCGGCGAGGTCCCTGAGCCCCTCGATCTCGGGGTCCGGCACCCATACCGGGGAGATATCGTGCGACAGTATCGCCTTGGCCATCCTGGCCGCGTCGTTGCGGTCGTTCTTGGACGAGAGGTCGGCCGCCGACCTCGGGACCTTGGAGACGGCCGCGACGACGCAGTCGACGCCGAG
>JAIHVJ010000396.1 GCA_022720335.1 Collinsella sp. | reverse complement strand
CAACTGGCGCGATCCCTTTGTGCTTTGGGATGAGGAGAACGAAGAGTACATGCTCATCCTCGGCACGCGTGTGGGCGAGGACAAGCGTCTGATGACCGGCCGCCTGGTCAAGTTCACCTCCAAGGATCTGACCAACTGGGAGTTCCAGGGCGACTGGTGGAACCCGGGCCTGTACACCATGTTTGAGATGCCTGATCTCTTTAAGATGGGCGACTGGTGGTACCTCGTCTTTTCCGAGTACAGCGACGGCAACAAGACCCGTTACCGCATGTCCAAGTCCATCAACGGTCCTTGGATTACCCCCGCTGACGACTCCTTCGACGGCCGCGCGTACTACGCCGCTCGCACCGCATTCGATGGCGAGCGTCGCGTTCTCTTTGGTTGGGTTCCTACGCGTGACGAGGGCGGCGACCCCAGCTCTTACCTATGGGGTGGCACCTTTATGCCCCTCGAGATCGTTCAGCGTGCCGACGGAACGCTCGGCACCAAGCTCCCCGACAGCATGCTTGGCGCCTTTGGCGAGGGCAAGGCTGTCGAGACCTTTGAGCTTTCCTGCGAGTCGGGCAAGGTCGAGCAGGTGCTCGCCGCGGATGCCGGCTCCACCTACTTGCTCGATGCCGACATTGAGCTCGGCGGTAACGCTGCCGGCTTCTCGGTCAAGTTCGCTGAGGACGCCGAGACCGGTCTTGCCTATGAGTTCCGCGCCAACCTGCGCGAGGGCAAGCTCGAGTTCACGCCGGCTCCCCAGTACCCGTGGTTCCAGGTCAACAACATGGGCCTCGAGCGTCCGTTGTTCTTTAAGGGCGAGGGCACTCACCATGTGCGTCTGGTCGTCGACGACGACATCGCGACCATCTTTGTCGATGATGTTGCGCTCAACGCTCGCTTCTGCAACAAGCAGGGCCAGGGTGTGGCGCTTACCGTCACCGACGGTGCGCTCAAGTGCGCAAACGCAACGATCGCGTCTCTGTAGCGGCAACGAACCGTTTTATGATTTAGAAAAGGAATGGAGAGGAACATGGACTACAAGGCAGTGTCCCAGCAAGTCGTCGACAACGTCGGCGGACTGGAGAACATCGAGGGCGCCACGCATTGCGTGACCCGTCTGCGTCTGGTGCTCAAGGATACGAGCAAATACAACAAGGCCGAGCTCGAGAACATCGATGGCGTCAAGGGCGTGCTGTACAACAGCGG
>JAIHVJ010000395.1 GCA_022720335.1 Collinsella sp. | reverse complement strand
CGTCGAGGGCGACCTGCCCAGCTCCCTCGCGATCTCCCTGCACGAGGCCCCGCGCTCCAGCATCCTCTGGACCGTGTCCCGCTCGTGCCTCGTGAGCCTGCCGTAGGCCCTCGGGACCGCCCTCGCGGCGCCCTTCCCGCTCTTTCCGCTCTTTCCGGACATGACGTCCTCCGATCTCCCGGGGCCGGCCGGTCCGGCCCTCAGGGTATCGGGTTCCCATATTCATCCGTACATGTGCGGATGAATATGGGAGGTGTTCGGATGAAGTTGATATTCAAGGTGACTAGTCGTTTAAGAACGTCCCCCCAATGACTAAGTTGCAGGTGGCGGCGGTTGTGTTACACTAACACTGCGTAGTTGACGCAATCATCTCGATACAGATCAATGATGTCCGTCGTTTTGAACGGAACTAGACTGTTTAGCCGCCCTGAAGGTTTATGCAGGGAGCATGTGATCACAGGGCTTGAAAAGAAAGTTGAGCAAACACTGTGTCTGATCAACAGCAAGAAAACGAAATAACGACGACGCAGGCCGCTCCCGCTGCACCGGTTGCGTCGGACCAGGTCGCGGCGCCCGCGCAAGCCTCGGCTCCTGAGACGCCTAAGGCTGCTTCGACGCCTATGCCTGTTGCGGCTGAGAAGGCCGTGCCTGCAACTGGTGAGGAGGCTGCTCCGGCAAAGCCCAAGCGCACGCGCCGCACGGCCAAGCCTGCCGCTGGCGGCGAGGAGGTCACCAAGCCCAAGCGCCGTACCACGCGCGCGACGCGCGCCAAGCACACCGTTGCGGCTGACTCCTCGGCGCCGATTTCCGATGAGGTCGCGCAGGCACGTGCGTTGGCGCAGATTAGCGAGGCTCAGGTGGTGCGCGCCCGCCGTCGTGCTGTCGAGCGCGAGGCCGCGGCTCTGACCGAGCTTGCAGCTCCGTCTGTGCCCGAGACGCCTGACGCCACCGAGACCCCTGCCGCCGACCTGCCGACCGAGAAGCCGGCACCGCGCACACGCCGCCGCACGGCTGCTAAGGCCGAGCAGGTTGCGGAACAGGTAGCCCCCGAGCTCACTGAGGCTTCGGTCCGTTCCGCGGCAGGGGAGCGCACATCGCCTGTTGAGCCCGCTGCGCCTGTCGAGGCCAACGAAGTTCCCGTTGTCGATCCGGCTTTGCGCCCGCACCGTCGCGGTCGCAAGCCCAAGGCCTTTGTC
>JAIHVJ010000103.1 GCA_022720335.1 Collinsella sp. | reverse complement strand
CAAGACGCACGCGTTTCATGAATGCCATCAACCATTCGTATCCGGAGATGCGGCCTAGCTATCCTGGGATTCGTTTGCCGCATCCTCATCGTATTCCTGCTCGAGCTTGTCGGCCTCACGCGGCGTCAACTCAAACTTGTCGACCATATCGACCGCGCGGGAGCCCAGCTCAATCGCTTCGTCAAACAAATCGAGCGAACGCTCCAAGGAGGTATCCTTGGAGCGAACGGTAGCGATGATCTGATCCAGACGGTCCGAAATCTCATCAAAGTTACGGACAGAACCCTCTGGCATGGCTACTCCTCGACGGAGTCGGCCTCGACGGCCTCAGCAGCGTCCGCATCCTCGGCCAACACACCAGCCTCAGCCTGGGCAACCGCAACCTTAGCGGCAGCCTCGGCAGCCTGCGCCTCCTCGCGAGCGCGATCCTCGGCCAGCAGCTCCTGGTATAGGTCCTCGCCCGGCAGCTCCTCGCTGCGAGCGATCTTGCCCAGCACGCCGTTGACGAACGACGCGGACTGGTCGGTGCCATAGGCCTTGGCAAGCTCGACGGCCTCGTTGATCACGATGGCGTCCGAGACCTCCTCGTCGGTGAGGAAACGCATCTCGTAAACGGCGATACGCAGCAGATTGCGGTCGGCACCGGGCATGCGCATAAGATCCCAGTTCTTGGCAACGGAGCGCAGAGCGCAGTCGATGCGGTCGATATGCTCGTAGGCACCGCGGCACAGCTCCAGCGCATAGGGGTCGAGGGGACCCTTCGAGATCAGGAAATCACCCTCGAGGACGCGCTCGAGCGGGCTGTCCGTGGCCTCGGCCTGGAACAGCAGCTGCAGCGCCTGACTGCGGGCAAGCGTACGCCCGCGATAAACCTTAAGGCTCAAAGGTTACTCCTTGGGGAAAACGAGGCCGTCGATGCAAACGTCAACACGCTCAACCTCAACGCCAACCTGGGCATCGATGGCAGCGACCACGGCAGCGCGAACGGCCTCGGCGAGTTTCTTGAACGGATAGCCAAAGAACACCACGACACGCACGGTGAGTGCGAGCTTGTCGCCAACGACCTCGGCCTCGACAGCCGGCTCGGAAGCTGGGGCCTTGGACGAGAGCATCATGGAGACAAGATTAGTGGCAAGGTCCTTGACGCCAACGGAGGCGATGCCCTCGACATCGGACACGGCGCGCGAGACGATGGCGGTCAGAACATCGGGCGAAATGCCGATGCCGTCAATCTTGATTTCTTGGGGCATGAGTCCTCCTAGAAGAGTTGGTTGCTAGACGCGGGAGACGAACTTGCCGTCGCGGGTGTCAACCTTGATGACCTCGCCCTCGTTGAGGTACATGGGGACCTGGATGACAGCGCCGGTGTCGATCGTGGCCGGCTTGGTGGAACCCTGGACGGTATCGCCCTTAAAGCCCGGGTCGGTCTGGACGATGGTGGTCTCGATGAACATCGGCGGGGTCACGCCCATGAGCTCATCGTCGGCGAAGAGCAGCTGGCAGATGTCGTTCTCGCGCAGCCACTTGGAGTTCTCGCCCACCATGTCCTCGGGAACGGGAACCTGCTCATAGGACTCGTTGTCCATGAAGATGTAGTCGGTGCCATCGTTGTAGAGGTACTGGAACTCACGGGTGGTGAGCATGACGCTCTCGAACTTGGTGCCGGCGTTGCAGGTGTTCTCGACGACGCGGCCGCTCTTGATGTCGCGGGTCTTGTAGCGCACAAACGCGCCGCCCTTGCCCGGCTTGACATGCTGGAACTCGACGATGGTGTAGACCTTGTCCTTGATGCGGAGACCGAGGCCGTTCTTGAAGTCGGCGGTAGAAATGGTAGGCATAGCGACCTTTCTTGTTATGGGCAGAACGCACAAGCGTCCAAATTACATACGACAGAAATTATACACTTGCAGACGGCGCCTGCGGCGAGCGCATAAAAAGAGAACGCGGGGCGTCCGAATCAATCCGGACGCCCCGCCCCAAACTATCTACTGAAGTAAACTAGCAGTCGATAACGTGCAGGTCGTGCGGGGTCTTGGTGAAAGGCTCGTAGCCGTTCTCGGTGACCACGCCGTAATCCTCCAGGCGCACGCCGCCCACGCCGGGCAGGTAAACGCCGGGCTCCATGGTGACAACCGAGCCGATCGCGATGGTGTTCTTGCTGCGGTTGAAGTTGGGCAGCTCGTGGATGTCGATACCGACGCCGTGGCCCAGGCCATGATTGTAGTAATCGCCATAGCCGGCATCGCCGATGATCTTCTTGGAAAGCTTGAAGATGTCGTTACCCTCAACGCCCGGATGGATGGCGGCGACACACTCCTCGTGCGTGCGGCGCACGAGCGCGTACAGGTCGAGCTGCTCCTGCGTGGGCTCGCCCATCACGACGGTGCGCGTCATGTCGGAGCGGTAATCGCAGTAGCCCGCGCCGTAATCCATGAGAACGAAATCGCCCTTCTCGATCACGCGATCGCTCGGCACGGCATGCGGGTTGGCGGTGTTGGGACCGCTCGCCACGATGGAGCCGAAGGCAAGGCTGTCGGCGCCGTTGGCGAACATAAAGTTCTCGAGCTCGTTGCGAACCTGCTTCTCGGTCATACCGGGCTTAATAAAGCCGAGCATATGCTGGAAAGCGGCATCGGTGATCGACTGCGCATGGCGCATAAGCTCAATCTCCTCGGCATCCTTGATGGCGCGCATCTTGCGGATGTCGTCGTGCATCAGCGGTAGGATGCAGGCGACGGAACGGTCCTCCAGGCCGCGCTGAATACCCTGGTAGAAGTTAATCTGCATATCGTCCTCGACAGCACAGACACGGCACTTGTTAGCCGCAATCTTGCCGGCGACCCAGCCGGGGATGGTACCCTCGTCCATGTCGTAAACCCAGGGGCTGCCGGCGGGCGTGTTCTCCTCAAAGCTGTTGAGGTAGCGCGAGTCGGTATGGAACAGGCACTGGTCGGCCGTAATAAACGCCGCGTGCGGGAATTCAAAGGTGTAATCGAAAACGCCCTTCACGCCCGTAAGCCAACGAAGGTTGGCCTCGTCGCGCACCACGATGGCGTCGTAGCCACGCTCGGCCATCAGGGCACGGACACGCTCGATACGACCGGCAGGACCGGCAGCAAACTCAGACATGCAGATTCCTTTCTTGTTGTCTCTATAAAGACGGGACGGGTCTCAACCGAACGACGGAATCGCATGCGATCCGCAACCGATTGGAAACCCGCCCCTCAACATGATACGAAAGACGATGGAAGTCAATAAATCTTAGAGAAGTTCTTTACGAGAAGCCAAGTAGGCGTGAGCATGGCGCTCAAGAACCTCGTCCTCAACGCACGTTAGACGAATAGCGCCGAGTGCCGCGGGCAGCGGCAACATACTGCGGTTCGAGCGGACAAACTGCTGCCTGCGGAACTCCTCGATATATGCGGCAGGCTCCAGATCGAAGGCAAGTTCCTCGATGCCAAAGTCCTCCAGGCAGTCATCGACCTCAAAGACGTAATCGATATCAAAGTCGCAGGCATCATGTGCTAGGCGCGCCTCAAAGCGCATGCCCTCGGATAACAGCTGATAGGCAGGGACCTGCGAGGCGGCATCGCCCAAGCAGGCGCGCAGGGTACGCTCCCCCGTCTTGCCAAAATCGAGCGCATGGCGGGCGCTCGGGTTCGTGGCCATCAGTACGTCCTTACGGGCAGTCTGAGACCATTGAACGGCATTGACGAGCGCGACCTCCTCGCCCGCGAGAATCTCGGGGACGGTCTCAGTAAACTGATTCCAGCGGGACTTACTGCTCGAAAGCATGGTGCCAACAAGCACCACAAAGCCGAGCTTGAGGTCCTCGGGGTCCGCCTCACGAACAAGGTCGAGGTCACACACGACCAAGCCCGGTTCGGGACGGAACGCGATAGCGGGAAGCGCATTGGCCGACGAGGCGACGAGCGGCTTCATGGTCGTCGCGACCGTGAGCATGGCGTCAAAGGTCGTCGGCAACAGCGCGCACTCGGTTCGGCCGCACCACTGGTTGGCGCACCAGCTAACAACCGAGCAGGTTGCGGCATCGCCAACGGCGACAACCAGATCGTCGCAGGTGATGCGGTTGGCAGACAGGGCGCCAAAGATAGCATCGGCGTCGGCCAGCGTGGCACCAGCAGGCGAAACCTCGAGGACTAGCAGCGACACGGCAAAACCGGCGTCGACCAGCGCATGCTCGACGACTTCACCAAAACGCTCAGATGTGGCGGTGTTCCAAACGACCATCGCGCGCTTAGGCTTGCCCACGGCCGAGGCAAACATACGCGACAGTTCATCGAACGCGCCCAATCCGACGCGGACATCGACGCTGCGGTTTTGGAAATTGATCAGTTGACGGCGAATCATAGCAGCCCACGCTCCAAAAGCATCTCGGCACAAAGGTAGGAAACGTCCTCGAAGGACTTGTTGCGAATATCAAGGGTAAGGTCGGCGGCCTGGCGATACAGCGGACGGCGATGCTCAAACAGGCGCGCGGCATGCTCGGGAGAGCGAAAATCGGGGCGCGTGTCGGACCGACGAATCTGGCGAATCGAATCCTCGAAGTCACCCTCGAGGTACACGCACGTACCCATTTCGTGCATCAGCTCAATATTCACCGGCGTCTCGACAATGCCGCCCCCGCACGAAACCAACAGGCTGCGCTCACTTTGGAGCGAACGGAGCGCCGAGGTCTCGAGCTCGCGAAAACGATCCTCGCCCTCGGTCTGAAAAATCTCGGTTACCGACTTGCCGCAACGGCGCACGACCAGACGGTCGGTATCGATAAAACGCCGCTTGAACATAGTGCCGACGTTGCGCGCGAGCGTCGATTTGCCCGCGCCCAAAAAGCCGATAAAGAAGATATGGTCGCAGCCGTGTTTGGTGTGCTGGGACATAGCGAGACCTATTCCTCGCAGGGAAGGTCGCGAAGGGCCCGGCGCTCAAAGATACGGAAGATCTGCGTATACCACAGGTCCTGCGTCGCCTGCGGCTTTACCAGGATGGTATCGACGCCGGCGAAGTTGCCGCTCCACACGTCCGTGTAGAGCTGATCACCGATCAGCACCGCCTCGTCGGCCGTGGCGCCGAGGCGCTTAAGACCCGCCTTGAGGGCAAACGGCGCCGGCTTCATGGCGTGGCTGATGGCCTCGAGTCCCAGCTCGCGTGCAGAGCTCATGACCTGGTCGCGATGCCAGTTGTTGGACACCATGCACAGCTTAAAGCCTTTGGCGCGGGCGGCATCGAGCCAAGCGGAAACCGCGGCGGGAACCTGCTCGGTGTCGCGCGGCACCAAGGTGTTATCGCGATCGAGCAGAATGGCGCGTTTGCCGTCGGCCCACAGGGTATTAAGGTCGATGCGATCGACCGAGGCAACGTAACGTTTGGGGCTAAAAATCCTCATGCTAATTCCAAGACTGTTGATGCTCTTCGTAGGTTTGCGAGAAGTACTCCTCGTCCTGCGTAATGTAGAAATACAGGTCATCGGAGTCGGTCGGCTCAAGCGTGGCCTTGAGTGCCTCGAGCGACGGAGAGCAGATGGGCGTGGGCGGCAGACCCTCATGCTTATAGGTGTTATACGGACTATCGCTCTGCAGGTCGTCGGCGGTAACCTCGCCACCGGTGACATACATCATAGTCGCATCGCTATTGAGATAGCGCAGACCGTCGAGCTTGCCGGCAAGGCGGTTGTAGAAAACCGAGGCCACATGCGCACGTTGATCGGCGTTGAGGCCCTCGCGCTCAACGATAGAGGCCAAGTTGACGATGTCGTAGTCGGACATCTCCACACCGTAGCGTTCCTTGATCTTGGCTTCGCAGCTCGCAAAGTCAAGCGACTTGTACTCGGTCTTAAACTGATCGAGCATAGCGCGAATCACGTCATCGGCCGTCGGCGAATCGCCCAGCGAATAGGTCTTGGGGAACAAGAAACCCTCGAGCGAATCGTTGGCGGCGCCCTTAAGGAAGCTATAGTCGTCCACGTAGTTGGAGGCCTTGGCCTGGTTGAGGAAGTCTTCCTTAGAGATGCTGTCGTAGGCCTGGGCCACACGGTCGGCGACTTGATCGACCGTCAGGCCCTCAGGGATAGTCAGCGTATTGGAGCCCGCGTTGGGGCCTTCCATGAGCTGCTGAACAACCTTGGTCGCATCCATGAGTGTGGTGAACGAATAATCACCAGGCTTGAGCGACATATCGGCGTTGAGCTTTTTCACCGCCGCATAGTAATCCTTGGGATTTTCTACGATATGGTTCTCGGAGAGAATCGAAGCGATGCTGTCACCCGAGGCACCATCGGGAATCGTGATAGTAACCTGCTGGCCTGCAACGACTTTCGCACCCTCACCGCCAAAGAAGCCCTTGACGGCTGGCACGACAAAGAAAACGATCGCGACAAGCGCAAGCACGGCAACAACGCCACCGATAATCATAGGCACCGGGGAGCTTTTCTTTTGAGCACCGCGACGAGCATGCGTGTTGTAGCTCGAGCGGGTCGCCGGAGCAACGCCATGCGAACCACGAGCGTGATGCGAATGCGATTGGGGGGCCTGCGTTCGCTGGGTAGGTGCCTGCTGCTTAAAGCGGGTGCCGCCTGCAGGCTGGGCCGTACGAGCAGTGGGCTGCTGAACCGCGTGAGAAGCCGAATGCTGAACCGAACGAGCAGAAGGCTGCTGACCCGTCCGTTGAACAGGTTGGGCCGAATGAGAGAAGGACTGCACCGAGCGCGCGGCAGGCTGAGCTGC
>JAIHVJ010000394.1 GCA_022720335.1 Collinsella sp. | reverse complement strand
CTCGAGGAACGAGCCGCAGCCCGCAGAGCACGCCTCGTTGACGACGATATCGGTCAGCACGCCGTGGTTGAGCCAGATGGCCTTCATATCCTGTCCGCCGATGTCGAGCACGAAGGTCGCATCGGGAACGCATGCGCACGCGGCGCGGGCGTGCGCGACCGTCTCGACCGTATGGTAGTCGGCGTGGAACGCGCGCGCGAAAAGCTCCTCGCCGTATCCCGTGGTGCCCACGGCATCGATCGCAAGCGTGACTCCCGCTGTCTCCCAGCGGTTCTTCAAGCTGACAAGACCCTGTTGGGCGACGTCGAGCGGTCTGCCGTTATTAGACGCGTAGAACGAATCGACAAGCTCACCCGCCTCATCGACCAGGGCGAACTTGGTCTTCGTGCTCCCCGAATCGATACCGAGCGCCACACGCACCGTCTCTCCGGGCGCATACGCATCCGGACCCTTTGCCGGCGTCTCTTTGCCATGGCGTGCCGTAAAATCCGCCTGCTCGGCAGGTGTGGCAAAAAAGGGCTGGGCAAGACGTCCCTCCCCGCTTGCGGGCGCGACCGTCTCGAGCTTATCCAGCCGGACAAAAGCGTCGGGAAGGTCGATCGGTTGGGACGATGCGAACATGTCGGTCAGCGACAGGGCGGCACCGCGCGCGACCATGATCTGCGGATCGCGCGGGACGATAACCTGATCGTCCGATAGATTCAGTTGCTCCCGGAACACGCGGACCAGTGTGGGGTTGTAGGCGAGCGTACCGCCCTCGAAGATTACCGGCGGCTCGATGTCGATACCCTGGGCCAGACCGCCGATCGTTTGGCGGGCGACCGCGTGAAGCGCCGAAAGCGCCAGGTCGGTGGTAGGAATGCCCTCGTTGAGCAGCGGCTGGATATCGGTCTTTGCGTACACGCCGCAGCGGCCCGAGACCTCGTGGACGGTCGTTCCCCGGCTTGCGAGCTGCTCGAACTCGCCCGATTCGGTGCCGACCCCCATGAGCTTTGCCATCTCGTCGATAAATGCACCGGTACCGCCTGCGCACGAGCCGTTCATGCGCATGTCGGCAACCTCGATGTCTCCCTTATCGTTGGTGCGGAAGAAGATCATCTTGGCGTCTTGGCCGCCCAGCTCGATGGCGCAGCGCGTCTGCGGATAGAACCTGCTGATCGCGAGCGCGTTGGCGACCACCTCCTGAACGTACGAGGCGCCC
>JAIHVJ010000393.1 GCA_022720335.1 Collinsella sp. | reverse complement strand
GATTCTTTTGAGGCTATGGTTCGTACATTTGACGAGCGTGGCCGCAAGCATCCGGTGCGTCTTGCGTGCAACGGTGAGCCTTCGAGTCCGGTGCTCTTTCCGGCGGAATTGTTCGATGCGCTCATACGTCTTGAGGGCAAGGACGGCGGGGGCTCGATTCTCAAAGGTCGCACCGACGTGGTGCTGGTCGAGGCGCGTGCCTACGAGCTGTGGGACGTCGATACCGTCAAGGGACAGCGACGCATAACGGAGCATATTGCCGCCTGCTCGTATTTTGATCGCGTGGCCAACTGTATTAATCAATAAGGAGCAACATGATCATCATCAAAAACGGCGCGCTCGTGACGCCCCAGGGGCTTCGCCGCGCCGATCTTGCCATGGAGGGCGACAAGATTGTGCGGATTGCCGCGGCGATTGAGCCGGGCGAGGACGATACCGTCCAGGACGCCACGGACTGTTGGGTGTTCCCGGGCTTTATCGATGGGCACACGCACATGCAGTGCTGGACCGGCATGGACTGGACGGCCGATAGCTTTGAGACCGGCACGCGTGCGGCTGCCTGCGGCGGTACGACGACCATCGTGGACTACGCGACGGCTGATCGCGGCGTGACCATGCCCGATGCCTTGGCCGAGTGGCATCGCCGTGCCGACGGAACCTGCACGGCCAACTACGCCTTTCATATGGCACTCGCCGAGTGGAATGAACGCAACCGCGCCGATCTTTCGGCTATGCGCGAGGCGGGCGTATCATCGTTTAAGACCTACTTTGCCTACGATCATTTGCGCCTGGACGATGCCGAGACGCTCGAGGTGCTCGAGGAGCTCAAGCGTATTGGCGGCATACTGTGCGTGCATTGCGAGAACGGTACGCTGGTGAATGAGCTGCAGAAGCGCGTGTACGAGCAGGGGATTCATGGGCCCGAGGGGCATGCGCTCAGCCGCCCGGACGTGTGTGAGGCCGAAGCCGTGAGCCGCCTGCTGTATCTGGCGCACCTGGCCGGCGACGCCCCAGTCAACGTGGTGCACCTTTCGACCAAGTTGGGGCTCGAGGCCATTCGTGCGGCCAAGGCGCGCGGGCAGAAGAATATCTATGTCGAGACCTGCCCTCAGTATCTGATGCTCGACGACACCTGCTATCTGGAGCAGGGCGAGGACGGCTTTGCGGGCGCCAAGTACGTGATGAGCCCGCCGCTGCGCCAT
>JAIHVJ010000102.1 GCA_022720335.1 Collinsella sp. | reverse complement strand
GGCAGGACCCGCGGTGTATTTCGGCAAGCTCGTTGAGAAACCGACGATAGGCGACGCGTCCCGCGAAATCGAGTGGGGCGACATCGCCCGGGCGGCAAGGCTCATGCTCGCCGCGTCCGTATGCGCGCTCGTCGTCTTCGGCGCCGCGCGCGCGGCGGTCGTGCTCGCCGTGGGGGCGATGGCATGAGGGAAGACCACGCCGCGCCCCAGGCTGCCGGGGGAATCCTGCGCGCCCGTACGCATGGGGGCAGCTCGCAATCGCTCGGCATCGCTTGCGAAGGGGGCGCCTCCGACCTCATTGACTTCTCGGTGAACGTGAATCCGGCAGGCCCCTCGCCGCGCGCCGTCGCCGCAGCTCGCAAGGCGCTTTCTCGAATCGACGCCTACCCCGATAGGGAAAGCCTCGCCCTCGTTCGCGCCCTAGGGCGCGCCCAGGGCATTCCCGAAGATACTATCGTCTGCGGCGCGGGCGCATCTGACATCATCTGGCGGCTCGCCGCGGCGGTACGCCCGAAACGCATCGTCGTGTGCGCGCCGACGTTCTCTGAATATGCGGAGGCGGCATCGTACTACGGTGCATGCGTGCAGGAGTTCCCGCTCTCCGAGGCGGATGACTTCGACGTGCCCGCCTCCTTCGCCCGCGCGATCGAGGGGCCGGGAGACGTGGCGTACCTCTGCAATCCGAACAACCCGACGGGGCGCCTCGTCGACCCCCGCGTGATCGATGCCGCGGCTTGCCGCTGCGAGCAGGTGGGCGCGCTGCTCGTCGTGGACGAGTGCTTCCTCGGATTTGCGCCCGACGCCCGCGAAAGGAGCGTGGCCGCACGCGCCGCGTGTTCGCACCATGTGGCCGTGCTCTCCGCGTTCACCAAGCTCTACGGAATGGCAGGGTTGCGGTTGGGATATCTGATCAGCGGAAACGCCCAACTCATCGAGGGGATTCGTCGGGCGGGGCAGGCGTGGCCCGTCTCCTCGGTCGCCGAGGCCGCGGGCATCGCCGCCCTGGAAGACGTCGAATACGTCTCGCGCACGCGCGATGTATTGGCGGGCGAGCGAGCGTGGCTTTCCCACGAGCTCTCCTCGCTCGGGCTTTCCGTCGTGCCGTCGGATGCGAACTTCCTTTTAGTCCGCACGCCGGCGAAAGACATCCCCGAGCGCCTGTATAAACAGGGGGTTTTGGTCCGCACGTGCGACTCGTTTTCGATACTGTCCCGTTTCTGGTGCCGCGTCGCGGTGCGCACGCGCAAGGAGAATGCCCGGCTTGCGATGGCGTTCAGCCGCGCGCTTCGGGCGGAAGGCGCATCGGGCGAAGGCGAACCCGACGAACGGGGCGGCGCTTCTTGCAGCGGCGCTATGGCGGGCGCGGATGGCCGAGGCTCGGCGAAGGAGGTCGATACCCGTGGGTAGGGCGAAGCCCATCATGATCCAGGGCACCATGTCGAACGCGGGGAAGAGCCTGCTTGCGGCGGGGCTGTGCCGTGTGCTTTCGCAGGACGGCCTGCGCGTGGCTCCCTTCAAGAGCCAGAACATGGCGCTCAACAGCGGTGTCACGGCCGACGGGCTCGAGATGGGGCGCGCTCAGATCATGCAGGCCGAGGCGTGCGGCATCGCGCCCGACGTGCGCATGAACCCCATCCTGCTCAAGCCCGAAAGCGATCACCGAAGCCAGCTCATCGTGGCCGGCAAGGCGCAGGGAGCCTTCGCTGCGAGGGACTACTTCGCGCGAAAGAAGGCGCTCATGCCGCAGATTTTGGAGGCGTTCGATTCGCTCGCGGAGGAAAACGACGTCATCGTCATCGAGGGCGCCGGCAGTCCCGTCGAAATCAACCTTGCCGAAAACGACATCGTCAACATGGGGCTCGCGCGCGCCGTGTCCTCCCCCGTGCTGCTCGCGGGCGACATCGACCCAGGCGGGGTGTTTGCCCAGCTCTACGGCACGGTCGCGCTCCTTGCGCCCGAGGACCGCGCGCTTTTGCGGGGGCTTATGGTGAACAAGTTCCGCGGCGATGTGGAAATCCTGCGTCCGGGTTTGGCTCCGCTCGAGAAAATGTGCGGGGTTCCCGTCGTGGGGGTCGTGCCGTATCTTACGCTCGACCTGGACGACGAGGACTCGCTCGCGCCGCGCCTAACTGCCCGCGAGGCGCGCGGCGTCATCGACGTCGCCGTCGTGCGCCTTCCGCATCTGTCGAACTTCACCGACTTCGACCCGCTTTCGCGCGTGCCCGGCATGGGCGTGCGCTACGTTTCCTCGACGACCGATCTGGGCCGACCCGACCTGGTGGTGCTTCCCGGCTCGAAGTCCACGGTCGACGACGCGCGCTGGCTTGCGGCTAGCGGCATCGGAGCCTGTGTACGCGCGCTTTCGGGCGCGGGCACGCCGGTGCTCGGCATATGCGGAGGCTACCAGCTTTTGGGAGACGAGCTTTCGGACCCGCACGGCAGGGAAGGCGCTGGCACCGCGCGCGGGCTCGGGCTCATCCCTGCAAGTACGGTGTTCAAGGAGGAAAAGCGCCTCGCCCAGTCGGAGCTGCGCATCACGGGCGCCCAAGGCGCGTTCTCGGTGTGGAACGGCATGACGGCGCGTGGGTACGAGATTCACGACGGCGAAACGACCGTCTCCTGCGCCCCTGCGGGCACGATTGGCGGCAAACCAGAAGGCGCGGCCTGCGGAAACGTGTTCGGAACCTATCTCCACGGCCTGTTCGACGAACCGGGGGTGGCGCTCGCCCTCGCGCGCTCGCTCGCGCGCATGCGCGGCCTGCCCGAGAGCGTCGTGGGTGCTGCGGGCGCGGCGTCCGCGGCCGATCACCGTGCGCGCGAGTTCGACCGCCTGGCCGACGTCGTGCGCGGAGCGCTCGACATGGAGTATGTCTACCGCATTATCGAGGAGGGCGTATGATTCACGTGTATCATGGCGACGGCAAAGGCAAGACCACGGCGGCGATGGGCCTCGCCCTTCGCATGCTCGCCGCAGGCCGCCGCGTCGTCGTCGTGCAGTTCCTGAAAGACGGCGAAAGCGGGGAGGCGCGCCTGCTCGCCGAGCATTTCGGCGTGCCCGTGTTCGCGGGGAAGGTGTCGGACAAGTTTACCTGGTCGATGTCGTCGGAAGAACTTGCCGCTACGTGCGAGCTGCACGATGGGAACCTCGCTTCCGCGCTTGCCGAGCTCGAGGGCGCGCAGGAGGGGCTGCTCGTGCTCGACGAGGCGCTCGATGCGCTTTCGAAGGGGCTTGTCGACGAGGCGCTCGTGGACCGCGCGCTCGATATGTCCGCGCGCGGCGTCGAAGTAGCGCTCACCGGGCGCGCGCCTTCCCGCAAGATCGTGGAGAAGGCCGACTACATAACCGAGATGCGGTGCGAGAAACACCCCTACGAGCAGGGGATATGTGCAAGGGAAGGAGTGGAGTACTAGATGGATTCCAAGGAGATGGCGCCCGGCGACATCGAGCGGCGCAGCTTCGAGATCATCACCGAAGAGCTCGGCGGCCGCACGTTCCCGCCGCTCGAAGAGCCCGTCGTGAAGCGCGTCATCCACACCACTGCCGACTTCTCGTACGCCGATTCCCTCGTGTTCACCCATGATGCCGCGCACTGTGCGCTCGACGCACTGCGCGCAGGGGCCACGGTGCTCACCGACACGAACATGGCGCTCGCAGGCATAAGCAAGCCTGCGCTCGCGAAGCTCGGCTGCAAGGCCGTGTGCTACATGGCCGACCCTGATGTCGCCGTGGCTGCGCGCGCCGCGGGCACGACTCGCGCCGTTGCGAGCATGGACAAAGCTTGCGGCATCGAGGGTCCGCTCATCGTGGCCGTCGGCAACGCTCCCACAGCACTTCTGCGCCTCGCCGAGCTCATGGACGAGGGGAAGATCGCGCCCGCGCTCGTCGTTGGGGTGCCGGTCGGGTTTGTGAACGTGGTCGAGGCGAAAGAGGAGCTACTCGCGCGACGCGCGCCGGCCATCGTCGCGAGGGGTCGCAAGGGTGGTTCGACCGTGGCGGCCGCCATTATGAACGCGCTGCTCTACCAGATCACGCGCCCAGGCGGCCCGAAGTGACGGCGCCCGCATCTGCGCCGGCGCTGCGCATCTTCGCCGGCACCACCGAGGGCCGCCTTCTGTGCGAATGGGCGAGCGGGGCGGGCATCCCCGCCCGTGCCTACGCGGCAACCGAGTACGGAGGCGAGCTTTTGGGCGAGCTTCCGGGCATCGAGGTGCATGCGAGCAGGCTCGACGAGGCCGACATGGAGCGCGAGCTTTCCGGCGCGCGCATCGTCGTCGACGCCACGCACCCCTTCGCTACGCTCGCCAGCGGCAACATCCGGGCCGCTTCGCTTGCCGTGGGTGTACGATGTCTGCGCCTTGCGCGTGCGGCCGAGGCGCTGCCCAAAGGCGTCGTGTCGGTCGCGTCGATCGCCTGCGCGGCGCGCTTTCTCTCCGAGAACCCGGGTCGCGCGCTTCTCACGACGGGGAGCAAGGAGCTTGCTCCCTATACGCGCGTCGCCGATTTCTCGGAGCGCTTCTTCGTGCGTGTGCTCCCGCTGCCCGGTGCTATAACGAAGTGCATCGACGCGGGGTTTTCGCCGTCGCACGTCATCGGCATGCAGGGGCCCTTCACCCGCGAGCTCAACGAGGCGATGCTTCGGCAGGTGGGAGCCCAGTGGCTTGTGACCAAGGACTCGGGAACCGTAGGCGGCACGGCCGAGAAGCTTGCCGCCGCGCGCGACGTGGGAGCGCGCTGCATCGTGGTCACCCGTCCCGCCGAGGGAGACGGGGGCCTTTCGCTTCGGGAAGTGGAAGACGCACTCTTACGGGAGTTCGCGCGCTAGGCGCTCGCCGCGCCTGCGCGTCCTCCCGCCCGCGAGGAGGAGCGCCCCGAGCAAGCTCGAGCCGTACAAGACCGTCATCCGCCAATAGCTCGAGGAGGACGCCCGGAACTGGCGCAAGCAGCCCTTCAATAAGTTGCGGTGAAATAGTGTCTGTTTTTGCTGCTAGATAGCATATTCAGTCCCTAATTCACCGCAACTTGTTGGTGGTGGCTTACTGGTAGCGTAGGCACTCCACCGGGTCGAGCTTTGCCGCGCGGCGAGCGGGATAGAAGCCAAAGATTACGCCGATGCCGACGGAGACGGCGAAGGCCAGCAGTACCGTGGCGATTGAAAAGCTCGGTGTGATTTGCCCGCTGGCACCGAGCTCGCCGAGAACCCCTGATCCTGCGGCAAACATCGCAAGAGCCCAGGCCAGCAGATAGCCAATCAGGACACCTAGCAGTCCGCCGGTGACGCACAGCGCCGAGGATTCGGCCAAAAACTGCGCAGTGATATCGCGACGACTTGCGCCCAGAGCGCGGCGGATGCCGATCTCGCGGATGCGCTCCGTTACGTTGGTAAGCATCATATTCATAATGCCGATACCGCCGACAAGCAGCGAGATGCTGGCGACAGCACCCATGATGAGCGAAAACGCGCCCATAAAGGAGTTGAGTGCATCGATGGCGCTTTTCATGGAGGTCGCCGATACACTGTTGTACTCATCCTCCTCCTCGATGCCCTTCATCGCGCGCACCTTGGACTCGATGGTCTTGCAGAGCTCATCCATGTCCGTGCCCTCGGCGGCGAGCGCCGTCACGCTGGGGAATGAAGGATTCTCGTCGCCAAACAGGCCGGAGATGGTTTCGCGTGGCATATACAGCGTGAGCGAGCCCATGGAGTCGCTGCCGCCGTCAATCACGCCGACAATCTGCACCTCGCCGTTGGACACCTTGATGGTTTTCCCCAGCGCATCCTGTTCGTTGCCGTAAAGCTGATCGGCGCCGCCGCGGCTGATGAGCGCCACGCGCGAGCCTGATTGAGACTCGGCCTGGGAATAGGTACGCCCCGCAACGAGCTTTCCGGCCCCCACGGCGTCGAGCATGTCGCTATCGACACCCTGTGCCATGACGGTATAGCTTTTATCGCCGGTCTTGTACTCGGTATACGCGCTGTCGACAATGCCGATCTGCTCTATCTGCGGCACCAGTTTTTGAAGCTTCTCGATGTCCGACTCTGTGAGTTCTTGCGACGAATAGATTTGCACCATGCGTGCCGCATTGAGGCCCAGGCTGTTGACCAGGCTGTTTTGGATGCCGCCGATGAGCGAAGTCATGGCGATAACCGAGGCGATGCCGATGACAATGCCCAGGATGGTGAGCAGGCTGCGCCCCTTGTTGGCCTCGAGCGAGTGAAGGGCTTCCTGGATGAGATCGCGGGCGCTCATGCCATCTCTCCTTTCGGCGGGTTGGCGGAGGCGGAAATCATGGGCAGGCTATCCACGGCGCTGCGCAGGGTCCGCGGTGCATGTGGAATATACGCGCCATCGTGAATGCGACCGTCGCGGATGGTCACGGCACGGTCGGCCTCGGCGGCGATGCCGGGGTCGTGTGTGATAAGCACGATGGTTTTGCCGCGCTTCTGGAGCTTATGGAAGGTCTCCATCACAAGCGCTCCGGTAGCGGAGTCCAGGTTTCCCGTCGGCTCATCGGCCAGGATGATGGGCGGGTCATTGACGAGGGCGCGCGCGATTGCGACGCGCTGCATCTGGCCGCCCGAGAGCTCGGATATGCGGTGGTCCCAGTGGTCGACGGGCAGCGTGACAGCCTGCAGCGCGTGAACGGCGCGCATTTCGCGCTGGCTACGGGGCACATTGGTGTAGGCCAGCGGCAGCATGACGTTTTCGATAACCGACAGGCGCGGCAGCAGGTTGAAGCTCTGAAAGACAAAGCCAATGCTCAGGGCGCG
>JAIHVJ010000101.1 GCA_022720335.1 Collinsella sp. | reverse complement strand
CTTTATTCCAGACGGTGACTACGCGGGCTATATCGAGCGCCGCTGCGGACATCCCGCTGCACCGGGCGACATTGTGTGGCGCGACGGCAGCGTGGTCGGACGCCATAACGGCGCGTTGCGCTATACCATCGGCCAGCGCAAGGGCTTGGGCGTCGCGATGGCGCATCCCGTGTATGTGACGGGCGTCGATGCCGCCAACAACACCGTGCATCTGGGCGAGGCCGAGGACCTAACGGCCACAGCACTCACGGCCGACGACTGGATCTGGAGCGCCCCTGCCGACCGCATGGAGGCAGAACTCGATGCCGGCGGCATTCGCGTGGGCGCCAAGTACCGTTACCGTCAGAAAGACCAAGCAGCGACCCTTACGCGCGGCGAAGACGGGCAAATGCTGCTGACTTTTGACGAGCCGCAGCGAGCCATCGCCCCCGGCCAGGCCGTTGTAGTCTACCACGGCGACATCGTCCTCGGCGGCGGCACGGTGACCGGCGCACTTAAGTAGCCCCATCCCCTTCATAAATTGCGGTGAAATAGGGACTGTTTAAGCGTTTAAAACCGCCAAACAGTCCCTATTTCACCGCAACTTAGAGAGGACGGCCTCGGTCGGTACTGCCGTATCAGCCGAGGCCGCTGCATCGCTAGCGCTGTACGTAGGCGCGGACGAGCTCGAAGGTGTTGCGCACGCCGTCCATGTGGCTACGCTCGTAGTTGTGGCTCGCATACACGCCGGGGCCGATCAGACCATGGCGAATGTCGTAGCCGGCAGAGAGCGTGGCTTCGACGTCCGAACCGTAATGCGGATACACGTCGATAGCGTAATCGAGCTCAAGCTCGCGCGCGATATTGGACAGCGCCGTCACCAGGTCGTAGTTGTACGGACCGCCCGAATCCTTGGCGCAGATCGACACCATGTGCTCGGTGCAGCCTAGGTCGTCGCCCACGCAGCCCATGTCAACGCTGATCATCTCGCGCGTGTCGGCCGGCACGAAGGCGCCGCCGTGGCCCACCTCCTCGTACACGGTAAAGAGCAGCGAAACCTTACGCGAAAGCGTCACCTCGCCAGCGGCGACGGCACGCGCCAAGCCCAACAAAATGGCGGCCGATAGCTTGTCATCCAGGAAGCGGCTCTTAATGTAGCCGCTCTCCGTCACCGTCGTGCGAGGATCCATAGCGATGATGTCGCCGGTCTGAATACCCAGCTCAAGCACGTCGTCCTTGCTGTCGACATTCTCGTCGAGCAGGATTTCCATGTTCTTCTCGATGGTCTTGACCGGCTCATCGGCCACATGCGCCGAAGGCTCGGTGTTGAGGACCACACCCGTAAAGACTTTGCCATCGCGCGTGTAAACGGTGCAGTTCTCGCCATCGGCCGTAGACCACTGATGCCCGCCAAGCGTCGTGGGACGCAGGCGACCATTGTCCTTGATGGAGCGCACCATGGCGCCCAGGGTATCGACATGGCTCGCCAATACGAGCGGCTCGCCCTCGCCACCAAGCTCAACAAGCACGTTACCCTTATTAGAACGCTCAGGCCCAAACCCCATATCGCGCAGGGTCTCCACCAGATAATCAGTAGCCGCACGGGTATAGCCCGTAGGCGAAGCAATCGAGGTAAGCGCCTTCAACTGGTCAGTAATATAGGAGAGCGTAGAATCCATCTTGGACACCAAAATCACCCTTTCATATCGAATTGAGCCCACAGCAACAATACCACCGCGAACCATCTTTTTACCTAGCGAGATGACCCATTGAGGTCCCTAGAACTGCGCCCGCCACGATAACGAGCCGGCGGGCCCCTGCCCGTTAGCCTCAGAATCTTTCCGCAGGACAGAAGGAGGCCCCGCCGCACGTAGTGCGCAGCGGGGCCTCCGACATGTCCGAGGACGATTCTAGGGCTAACGGGCAGGGGCCCGCCGAACCAAGTTAGGCAGCCGGGCAGATCTTCTTGAAGAGCTCGATGACGTCGTCGAGCGTCGCCTCGCGCGGGTTGCCCGGGAAGCAGGCGTCGGCCATGGCGTCCTTGGCCAGGACCTCGATCTCGTCAGCCTTCATGGCCTCGCAGACGTGCGGGATGTTCACGTCGGCGGAAAGCTGCTTGACGGCGGCGATAGCGGCGTCGGCAGCCTCGTCGGTGCTCATGCCCGTGGTGTCAACGCCCATGGCGACGGCAACCTTGGCCAGGCGCTCAGTGCAAACCGGCTTGTTGAACTCCATGGCGATCGGCAGCAGCATGGCGCAAGCGACGCCGTGCGGGGTGTCGTAGTGAGCGGACAGGGTGTGAGCCATGGCGTGGTCGATGCCCAGGCCAACATTGGAGAAGCCCATGCCGGCGACATACTGACCAAGAGCCATGCCCTCACGGCCGGAGCCGGGCTGGCCGGACTTGGCCTCGGCGACGGAGTCGCGCAGGTTCTCGCTGATCAGCTTAATGGCCTCAAAGTGGAACATGTCGGAAAGCTCCCAGGCGCCCTTGGTGGTGTAGCCCTCGATGGCGTGGGTCAGTGCGTCCATGCCGGTGGAAGCGGTCAGGCCGGCGGGCATGGAAGCCATCATGTCGGGGTCGACGACGGCGACCTCGGGAGCGTCGTTGGTGTCGACGCACACGAACTTGCGGACCTTCTCGGGGTCGGTGATGACGTAGTTGATGGTCACCTCAGCAGCGGTACCGGCGGTCGTCGGCACAGCGATGGTGAACACGGCGTGGTTCTTAGTGGGAGCAACGCCCTCGAGGCTGCGGACATCGGCGAACTCGGGGTTGTTGATGATGATGCCGATAGCCTTGGCGGTGTCCATGGAGGAGCCACCACCGATAGTCACGATAGCGTCAGCCTCGGCGGCCTTGAAGGCCTCGACGCCGTCCTTGACGTTCTGGATAGTGGGGTTGGGCTTGATCTCGGAGTAGAGGCTCCAAGCGATGCCGGCAGCGTCGAGCTCGTCGGTCACCTTGGCGGTAACGCCAAACTTGACCAGATCGGGGTCGGAGCAGACGAAAATCTTCTTGTAGCCGCGACGCTGGAGCTCGCCGGGGATCTCCTTGATGGCGCCGGAACCATGATAAGAGATGGTATTGAGAACGAAACGATTAGCCATTGATAGCCTCCCATCGTGTGCGGGGCACCCATTACGCCCCACGCTATGAGTCCCATCCTAACGCTTTTGAAACGAAAAACACGTGAGAACGTCAAATTAGTTAAAGCGTTTCAACATGATAACGGAGTCCTAGACCTTCCCTCCCGACAGCAGCGAAGGCTAGATTATAGAAGCAATCGCCCAAAGGATACGACCACTCAGTCTATAAATTGTTTCTGTTTTAGCAATATATGTTTGACAATACGTTTATAAATGGTTACCTTATAGTAAACATCTTAGTTCACTAAAATAACATTAGTGGAATGAAAAAGGCGGTAGAGATGTTAGTTCTACCCATAAAGACCCTCTTGGGCCACTACATTTATGATGCCAATCGAAACGAGATACTTGCAGTAAGCAAAGATCTCTTCAATTACATCTCAGAAGTCCAAGCAGGCGAAGTTTGCCCCGACTCCTATAAATCAGACCAAGAATTCCAGTTACTACAATCATGTGGCTACTGCTGCGATTCGCCATTGCAGGATGTCGCTTATCCATCAATTGACCTTTTGAAAGTTAAGCTGGAAAGAAATTTACGGATGATAACCCTTCAGCTGACTCAATCTTGCAACTTCCGATGTGATTACTGTATCTATTCCGAAAACTCCTTATACAACAGAACCCACAGTCATAACTCTATGTCTGTTTCGACGGCCAAACATGCAATCGAATTCTTTAAGATGCACTCGATTGACAACCCAAACCCGGTCGTAGCATTTTATGGAGGAGAACCTCTCCTTCGATTTAGTGAAATTAAGCTAATTACTCAATATGCAGAACAGGTATTTGAAGGAAAACACATCTCATTTCGAATTACAACCAATTGCTCTCTTTTATCTGAAGATATGGTTAAATTCTTCTTCGATTCTGGACATGAATTCTATTTGCTAATCAGTCTTGACGGGCCGCAGCAAATCCATGATAAGTCTAGGCATTACGCTAATGGTGAGTCCTCATACCAAGCAGTTATAGACAATGTTCATATGATTTTAGACAACCATCCTGAACGCAACAAATATATTCATTTTAATGCCGTAGTCGACACGAACAACATCTATAAAACAGTCTCTTCCTTTATAAATGATAAGGATATCGAGGCTTGCGATGTTCAATTCAACTACTTGGAACGCAACGGACGTATCGCCCCCTACAATGACAAGTTCTCAAGTCAACTGAATTACGCCTTATTTAAAGCAAGAATTATGGACGAGCGCAAGATCGAAAAAGGAAACTGTAGCGATAGGCTCGCTTCATATACGCTTGCAAGCATCAACCAAAACATTAAGCGATTTGCACCTTCGAACATCCCAACAAAAGCTATACCCGGTGGTCCATGCGAGCCAGGAGTTACGCGTCTATTTGTGACAACAGCAGGAGCGCTTCTTCCTTGCGAAAGGGTCAGCGAAACAACCAAGGACATGTATATCGGTACATTGGATTCAGGATTTGATTTAGGTCAAATTGAAAAGATGATCAATGTTTCAAAGCTGACCAGCGATTCATGTAAAAAATGTTGGGCATTTCAGCTGTGCACTCAATGCATTAAAAGCGCAGATTGCAAAGGAGTAATTAGCCCTGATTACAAACGAACAGCATGCGACAACTCAAAACGAATTGCCTTTGATCGACTTAATCAGAAAATACTTCGCTTTGAGCTTCATAGACACGAAGTGTCCATTACAACGGCTCTTAAAAGGAACAAGCGATAATAATCATGAAGACAATTGGACTTATATCTTTCACGAGAGCTGACTATCCTCTTCTAATTGGATTGCTAGGAGTTGGCTACAATATTCGGGTATCAACACCATGCGGCATTCTACCGGACGGCGTAGATGTTGCCAACCTTGTTAATTGCAAAGAAATTGGCATAAGAAATCGAATTAACTATGTAACGACAATCGATGAATCAGACCTGGTTGTCGTTTTATCGACGAAAGAAAGCGCCACAGGACTCATAGAATTTAGTAAACACGCTGAAACCTATGCACATTCTGTAAATAAGAAGGTTGTCAGTCAACTCGCCACTGAACAAATTGGGTCTAGCAAAAGCGACATGCAGGAATTAGCCCTGATACCAAAAATTGTTGTCGGGAATCTATATACACCCGCCGATTCAACAATTACGTTTAGTAGCATCGTTAGCGAGATGAGAAAGCACCATCCCAATCTATGCGCTTTGAGCTTCAATCCTTTAAATGAAATCTGGGGCTGCAACACCCTTAGTTTTGATGGTGGCCAATCCGCCGTCATCAAAATGAATGAGCAGATCAACATCATCATTGAGAATGATAAATCCGACCTAGCTCTATTAGAAACGCCCAATGTGCTTATGAAATACAACGACCACATTTACGGAGATTACGGATTAGGATCGATTGCTGCATGTCGAGCTTTCTGCCCTGACTTGGCCATTATCAATATCCCATACACGATAGCCGACTACGACATAATGCTTGGACTCATGCCCATAATTGAAACGCTAACGCAAGCAGAGAAAGTTCAATTTGAAATTACAAACGAAGTACTTGACGCCACTGAAGGGTTGGAGACGCATAGGTTTCAAATAAGCTATTCATCTAGCGATAAAGCAATTCAAGCAGCAAGAGAACTTCGACTAAGAGGAATGCCCTGTTTCTCAGCCAGCTTAGATCCAGAAGAATCATTACTATGCTGCAAAACAATCGAGAACGAGTTGTTTGATTTCGATATTGGGGTGCTGAAATGACAGCATATCGTAAAGATGAAACCATCTACGCAGAAATCGAAAAAGCGATAAGCAATATTAGAGATTTGGATTTGACTCAATTTGACCAAAATCTAAGAAATCAGCAATTGACCGACCCGCCATTCAACTTGTCCTCATCAGATTTAGTTCGACTGCTTATTTATCTTGAAAGCAGGTTTTCTGTTTACGTTGAGTACTCGTCGATTGAAAACCTAGGGTTCAACAGTGTTGAGGAGGTGAAGAAGGTAATAGAACAGTCAGAAACAATCGAACAATGGGAGGCAGATCATGAGAAGTATTCGTCCATTTAACATGCATGCAGTAAATAGCGTCATTCATTTTGTTAGAAATTGCCCATGCGGTTATTGCAGCTGCATGTACTGCAACATACTGCGCAATTCTCCGCACGAAGCAGAAGTCGGTTCCAATTCGATCGAGGCGATGACGCGTGGTGGCTACTGGTCCTAAATCGAGCAAGACGGTTACAAACGAATATCGAATCTCAATTGAAGGTAACCCTTATCCGCATGCTCTAGCTCTCATCAACCCAGCCGGAGACAACCTCAATATCAAAAGACATGGGTTCACGGGTCCACTAGGACAGCTATTGAGTCTAAAATATACTGTTTATGACGATGCAAATGAAAAACTCATATTCAGCCAACGGGAAGTGAAGCTATCTTCAGTTATCGTCCTTCAATGTGATAAACAATCGTGCTTTAGCATACAGGTTTTGGATAAAGCCGAATTGGCCGCCGCAATTGGAATACCCACAGCCATTGCCCTTCTGAGGGCTCGGATTGAAGAGCATCTCGAATAAATCGCAAAAAGCAGTTCGTAGCAACGTTCAGGAGCTAGATAGTTTTTTCTGGCTCCTGAAACTGCATTACATAGTCTGCAAATTGTTCGAAACCATGTCCATGATCCGCAATGATGACGATTCGCTCTTTCATCTCCTGCGCAACCACCATCTTCAAAAAGGATATCGAAGCATTATCTAAATTGTTGCAAGGCTCATCCAAAATAATAATAGAATAACTGCTCAGAAAGGCCCTACAAAGTAATAGAGAAGCCAGTTCTCCGCCAGACAAATTGTGTCCCCTAGCTCCAATGATGGGATTTACTTCAAATAATTTATCGAGGCTAAAACCCTTCAAAAGATAGATGAGTTTTTCAGAGTCAATATCTACAAGACCATAGTAAAGAGCCTTCCTGAAAGTTCCCCCCATTATCAAATGTCTTTGCGGCATAGTTGCGCAGGGTAGCTGGATTAAAGTCGAACCATCGAAAATGACAGTAGACTCATTAACACACAGTCTGCCAGCAACTGGCGACAATAATCCGTTCAATACTTCCAGAAATGAAGATTTACCACATGCATTAGGGCCGCTTACTAAAACCAGACAAGGTACCTGTATCGTGCAATCTGGAATTGTTATCCTCTCATTAGTTTCGTTCGACGAAAACGAGAGAATGATTCCTTTCCAACTAATTCGATCAGCGTGATCGAAACATATCAAATTAGGTTTTTCAGCTTCCAAAAGACGACGTAATTCCAAGACACGGTGCAACGATCTAAACGACGGCTGAAGCTGAGCCCAACAATTCAGAACAAGAGGAAAAGGAGAATAGCATAGAAGTACAAGTTGATAGCTCTGCACCGCAATCCCGACCGTCAGTCCGCGCTTTGACACAAGGAAAATAAGCAGCAGAACTGAAAGCAAGCCAGTAATGATGTTGCCAGCGTCAACTATTTCAGTTGCCAATCTCGCAAAGACACTCTCCTCAACTCGAGAGTTCCTGCAGGCTTTAAGCATCTTTTTATAGCGAAGTAATTCCAAGTTAATTGAACGAGAAATACGAATGTAAAGTCGACAATTTATTAGTTGGGCTAAATAAGCAGAACCCCTCGCCTGGGCCTCCAATGCCTTTTCGCTCTTAGTCGATAGCTTACTAAGAGCGAACGGATATAGAAGCGAAATAAACAATGCCGAAACACAAACAGGAATCAAAAGCAACAAAGAGATATTAGATAGTGCCACAAACGATACCAAACCCGTCACTAGGCACGGAAGAAACGCAGTTGTAAATATTCCAATCATCGGCTGTAGGTTCCCAGCCTCTTCAATGCGCGATAACAGGTAGTCACTGTCTTTTGCTAAAACTAAGGGCCGCTCTAAAGCATGGCGGGCAAGCAATCTATAGAAGCAGTTAGTGCCATCGGAAGCCAATTGCTCCGCATATTTTGATCTGAACAGGTTTGTCACCAGCTCAACTGAGAGCAATACTAGCAGGCCTAACCCAATGCATAAAACGTTGCGATAATTAGAGCGAAGCAGGCCATAGTCTATTATCAACGATTCAGCTTTAACAACAGACAGCTCCACCAGGGCAGATAAAATGCAGAGCGCCATCAACTTGATTACTGTCGTCTTATTTTGAATAAAAAGCTCTGGCATATGTCCATCCCCTCAACTAATAATTATAGCTAGAAAGATGACATTTTTATTCTATAGCCTTAAGCAGCACGCTTTGCTGACGTCAAATCTTGTCATTACAAACATGCACCTTAGGCTTAAGACTCAAAAAAGGGCGGCTGAGATGGCCGTCCCCTCCCCATTATCGATCTATCTGGCAAAGGGACGGCCCCTTTGCCGCATTCGGTTACTTTCGGCAGCCCTCTTTCCAAGCCTCGGCCGCAACCTTCCAGCGTAAGCGCAAGTCGCGCTCGCGGTCGATGAACATGATGGCAAACGCGACAAACAGCAGCAAGCTCGCCACGACGATGGCGTGCAGGCCCATGCGCTCAATACACCAGTTGCCCAACACGGCGCCAAACACAAAGGTAAAGATCACGCCAAAATACAGCAGGCCGTTTTCCAAAAAGCCGCGCCTGTGGGTGATGATGTAATCGTCCACATTTTGCAGCGCGTTGCGCAAGTTGCCGATGCACATGGTCGTAGCGATGCCGTGACCGTGGATCTTGCGGAAGCTCTCGACCTGCATGCCGCAGGCAAACGAGGTGAGGCAGTTGGCGAGCAGGTTGTAACCGCCACCGGGGATAAAGCTCACGCCCAGCAAGATGACGGCTTCAAAGAACACCGTCACCTGACGCCAGTGGATCACGCTGCCAAACCGCTCGTGTACCAGATCGGCAAGCATAATACCCACGGCAAACGACACCACAGGGAAGAAGTAGCGCCCCGCAAGTGCCCAGTTGCCCTCCGAGATGCTCACGCCCACGAGCAGGATGTTGCCTGTCTGCGCGTTGGCGAAAACATGGTCGCGCCCAATGTACGAATACACATCCATAAAGCCACCGGCGAGCGCCAAGATGATGCCCAGCTCAATAGACTCCGATATCTGTTTGGCACGCTGCATCGTCGTGCATCCTCCTTGTTGACGACTCTCTCGTGCGTTGGCGGAAACATAGCCGCCGTTCATACTGTAACCCATTGACAACATGGCGTGCGCGCGAGACGACCCCTTCGACACAGGGATACACAGTCTGGAAACAAACGACACCCGCATCGACACGCCGATCCGCTAGCTCATGTACTCCACCAGTCTTTTTAGCCCCGTCCCAAAAAGACTGGTTACAATTACGTGCAGCATACAAACACCGGGAGGGATCGTGGCAAAAAAGCCTCAGCACGCTCAGAACAACCAGCGCAGTCAGCAGGGCAAACAGGGCCAGCAGCAAAAGCGCGGCGGTAAGGCGCAGGGTGGGCACACCACGCATACCCCAGCAGCGCTCACACGCCCCTGGCGCCCGGGCCGCGATAAGTTCCTCCCCGTCAGCCGCGCCGACATGGATGCGCGCGGCTGGGACCAGTGCGACTTTGTCTACATCTGCGGCGACGCCTACGTGGACCACCCCAGCTTTGGTATGGCCATCATCAGCCGCGTCCTCGACGCGCACGGCTACAAAGTGGGCATCATCTGCCAGCCCGACTGGACCGACCCCGCCAGCATCACGGTGCTCGGTGAGCCGCGCCTGGGCTTTTTGGTCAGCGCCGGCAACATGGACTCCATGGTCAACCACTATTCGGTGACCAAGCACCGCCGCCACACCGATGCCTATACCCCCGGTGGCGAGGAGGGTCACCGCCCCAACCGTGCCGTCACGGTCTACGGCAACCTTATCCGTCAGACGTTTAAGGATGTCCCCATCATTATCGGTGGCATCGAGGCAAGCCTGCGCCGCTTGGCCCACTACGACTACTGGCAGGACAAGCTCAAGCGCTCGGTGCTGCTCGACTCGGGCGCCGACATCCTCATCTACGGCATGGGCGAGCACGCGATCGTCGAGATCGCCGACGCGCTCGACGCTGGACTGCCCGTCGATCAGATTACCTATATCAATGGCACCGTCTACCGCACCAGCTCGCTCGACGAGGTCTACGACTACGATCTGCTGCCCAGCTGGGACGATCTTGCCGCCGACAAACTCAACTACGCGCGCAGCTTTAACGTGCAGCAGCAAAACATGGACCCCATCACCGGGCATCGCTTGGTAGAGCCCTACCCCAACGGCGTGTTCGTGGTGCAGAACCCGCCGTCGACGACGCTCACCACCGACGAGATGGACGAGGTGGCCGAACTCCCCTACGCACGCGATTGGCATCCCGACTACGATGCCGCAGGCGGCGTGCCGGCCTTTG
>JAIHVJ010000392.1 GCA_022720335.1 Collinsella sp. | reverse complement strand
CTGTGTTGTCGTTGTTGCGTTGATGGTTCTTTGTGCTCTGCCCGTCTTCAGGAGCGCGGCTGGCATCGACGGACGGGTCGAATACCTCGAGTCGGGAATAACCCGTGTTGAGCAGGAATTGTCAGCATCCTATGCGGATGCGCTTGTGAATGCGGGGGAGGACGGTGTCTATACCTCTTCATCAAGCATGCCCGCGCTTCTGTACCCTCTTGCCGCGGGACGTCTTATCTTGGCACCGCTCTCCCCCCTACTTCCGTTTCTGCAGATATCGGATGGAGAGTACACCTATTATGACGGATCGAAGGAGTACTTGCTATGGGTCGCAACGGCCGTTGCCGTCTCGTTCCTTGCCGCGCGTCTTAACAAACGTGAAAAGCTCATCATCCAGGCACCGATGGGCGAGCTGGGTAGACTTGTTGCATCGAGCGTATGGGCGAGTGTTTTTGCAATGCTTGCCGTCCTCGCCATCAATCTTCCAGGGATAATCGCCGCGCTTGTGAAGAATGGCCCGGGCTCGCCGTTCTATCCGATAGGCTACATTCAATATGCGACTCCGGTTATCAAACCGGCTTGGCTGGTGTTCGCGCAGACGGCCATCTTGCAATTCTTGGTGGCAGCGTTCATCTCGCTTGTCGTTCACCTTGCCGTGAAGATTGCCAATAACCCTACGCTTGGAATCGTGTTCGTATGTGCCCTGATGGGGGTGACGATGGTTCCCGGGTATTACGGAAGATCCATCGCTTTACGTGAGTTCGCCCTGTTGAATCCCCTTACGTATGCGAACACTGAGTTGACCGTCGGCGCCTATAGCCCGTACCCGACAACGCAGATAGTGAATCTGCCTGGACTTTGCTTCGAGCGTGGCGCGATTGCCCTCGTATGCGCAATCGGGATCGAGGTGCTGGCAATTAGCCTGCTTTGCGTTGCTGGAAAGAGCGGCTGCGCGTGCCCGATATCCCCGATTTGTCTTGAGAGAGGTTCCTTCACTGCATCGAGAACGGCAACTCGTTCGAGCGCTTGTGCCTCCGCCGTTGCATACGTAAGAACGATGGGGAAACTGCTCCTGCGTTCTCCTACCCTCGCCGTATGCGCGATTGCAATGTCGACGACGATGCCGGCCCCGGCTCTGGTCGAGATGTTTCCTGACGCTGATAACGTTTCCGCTGTTCGGTATAGGGATGGGGAGCTCCGTTCAATAGATCGGTATCTAG
>JAIHVJ010000391.1 GCA_022720335.1 Collinsella sp. | reverse complement strand
GCACATGCCTATGACAGACGAGCTGGACCCCCAGACTCAACAGCATATTGATGATTCCGTAAACGTCGCCGCAGATACTGACGCTGTGACCTGCGATGATATCGACATCGACGACCCCATCTTGGACGAAAGCGCTACGGCGGAAACCCCTGAAACAGAAAACGCCGACGAGGAAAACGACGATGCACCCGCTCAGGACGACGCCCCCGTACAGGACGCCGCTCCGCAAGCTGCGGGTCCCATCGAGGTGTCTTCAGAAGAAGAGCTCGACGCCGTCATGGACTCCATGATGGATGCTGTCAAAGCGATGAAGGATGCTGTCGCCGATGCCGACGTTGACGCCGAGGAAGAAGAGGCCGCTGAGGCCGCCTCGACCTTTGTGCCCGGCGAGACTCCGGTTGCCGACCAGGGCAGTACCATGCCCTCGTTTCTGCAGCTCGAGCATCCCACGATTGGCGCCGATGCGGTCGATCCGCACGCAGCAGGCTTTTCTGTGGTCGAGGGCGGTACCGGCAATATCGCCGCGCCGCAGGCTGCCGATGCGGACTCTGCCGACACCGCTCGCCCGACCGCCCCGCACTCCCCCGCCGCGAACCGCGATCTGGGGACCGCTGTCTCGAACACTGCGAACGCCGTGGGCACCTTTATCGCCCAGGGCGCCTCGGCCATGCGCGAGATGAACGCCGCGAAAAAGGCACTTGCCGATGCCCGCGCCCACCTGGCCGAACTTGAGCAGCGCATTGCCGATCAGGCCGAGGAACTCGAGACGCGCCAGGATATCGCAGGCCGCTACGACCAGATCGTCGCCGACCAGCGCCAGGCGATCGCCACAGCGCAAAAGACCGCTGCGGCAGCCGAGATTGACCGTGATGCCCATGCCGCCAAAGCGACAGAGCTCAAGGGTCAGTTCGAACAAATGAAGACAGAGGATGACGCGACTGAGCTCCGTCTGAAGGCCGCGCTCGACGCCGTGGAGGCCCGCGAGGCGAGCTCACGCGAGACTGGCAACCGCCTCGTTCGACGTCTTGAGGATTCCAAGCGCATCCGCGACAAGGTGAAGGCAGAGCGAGACGCAGGTGTCGCCGCCGCGCAGCAAACTGCAAACGCAACGCGAGCACAGCTCGAAACGTTGCGACGCGAGTATGCCGAGCTGCAGCGCAATCCTTCGGCAAATCCCGCCAATTACACCGTGCGCACCAGCGAGCTCTCGATGC
>JAIHVJ010000390.1 GCA_022720335.1 Collinsella sp. | reverse complement strand
TTGCAATTTACAGAGCGCGAGTTCATTCCCGTGCTGCTCGGTGGCGACATCAACGCCTATTCGGTGGCGCGCGCCTTCTACGAGGAGTACCAGGTCAAGAGTCTGGTCTTTGGCAAGTATCAGACGGGTCCCGCGTACCGCAGCCAGATTATCGACTACACGCCCAACGTCGACATCGATACCATGCCCGTGATGCTCAAGACCGTCAACGGCATCGCTCAGGCACATGCCGATAAGACGATTGTCCTGATGGGCTGCGGCGATAACTATGTTGCTCTGGTGGCTCAGGCAAAGGATGCCGATGAGCTGGCGGATAACATCGTTGCGCCCTACGCACCCTACAGCATGCTCGAGCAGTGCCAGAAGAAGGAGATCTTCTACGAGCTGTGCGAGAAGCATGGCGTGCCGTATCCGCATACGTTTACCTTTACTGCGCAGATGCTCAACGCGCAAGGCGAGGCGCCGGCCGAGGTGCTCGACCAGATCGACTTCCCGTTCCCGATGATCCTGAAGCCGTCCGACGGCATCATGTGGTGGCAGCATGAGTTCGAGGGCCAGAAGAAGGCTTATGAGATTGCCGATCGCGCCGAGCTGGAGCAGGTTATCCGTGACTCCTATGCCAGCGGCTACACCGACGACCTAATCTTGCAGGACCGCGTGCCCGGCAACGACGAGTACATGCGCGTGCTCACCAGCTATTCCGACCGTAACGGCAAGGTGCGCATGATGTGCCTGGGCCACGTGCTGCTCGAGGAGCATCAGCCCCATGGCGTTGGCAACCATGCCTGTATCATCACCGAGCCCAATGACGAGCTTATGGGTGGCGTGCGCAAGCTGCTCGAGGACCTTCACTTTGTGGGCTATTCCAACTTTGACGTGAAGTATGACGAGCGCGATGGCTCGTTTAAGTTCTTCGACTTCAATACCCGTCAGGGCCGCAGCAACTACTATGTCACCAACAGCGGCTTTAACGTTGCCAAGTACGTGGTAGACGAGTATGTGTTCAACCGCCCGTTTGAGCCGGAGTTTGTGACGGCGCAGGACGAGGCGCTGTGGATGGTCGTCCCCATGGGTGTCGTCGACAAGTACGTCAAGGATCCCGAGCTGCGCGCTAAGGTGCATCGCCTGGATAGGGAGGGCAAGGGGGCCGACCCTTCGTTTATGAAGGGCGACTTTGTCTTTAACCGCTGGCTGCGCATGTGGCACACCAAGCTGCG
>JAIHVJ010000389.1 GCA_022720335.1 Collinsella sp. | reverse complement strand
GCCTGGTGCCTTATGGGCACTCACGTGCATTTGGTGCTTGCAGATTACGAGGACAGGATGAGCGCGGCGATGCACCGGTTGCTTTTGACGTACGCGCGGCGGTTAAATAAACGCACGGGGCGCACAGGCCATCTGTTCCAGAACCGTTTTGACCGGCGTTCGCTCGATACCGACTGGCAGGTGATGGAGGCTATTCGCTCCGTACACGCCGATCCGCAGGAGGTGGGCATCGGTCTCATTGAGCGTTATCCCTGGAGCAGCTTTGCGGAACATCTACGCTCTTACGACTGTGATGCGGCCGATGCCGCGAGGGGATTTTCTGATCCTTCTTGCGTGCTTGAACTTTTTGGTTCTGCCGAGGGCTTTATTGCCTATTCGCTTTCGACGCCCGACGGCAGCGAGCCGGCGCTGTGCGATATGAAAGAGACAGAGTGGGAACACCACGCCTTTGCCGACAAGTTGGCGAAGAGCCTCGGGGTTCCGCTCCACGGGGTTAAAGCCGCGCCGTCGGCGCAGCGCAATATCGTCATTCTTGGATTGCACGATGCCGGTTTTACGGTGCGTCAGATTGAGCGATATACGGGGATTGGCAAAAGTACCGTTTCTCGTATCGTGCGTGCCTGTGCACGAACGGCGGTGCAGACTGGCCGAAACGTGGCGTAGGACTGCCTGTGCACCGCAGCTGGGGTCGCCCATATGCCACAACCATTGTTCTAAAAGCTTGGTACGGTAACTGCACTTCTTAATATGCATAGAAAAATCGCCATCTTGCATAAAATAACGGCTCGGTCCGGGTTTGCCCGTGCCTACCCCCGTCTGCGCCGTGCAAAAAACGGAGTTTTCAGCATCGTGTTGCTGTCGGCACCGCCGCAATCTTGCAACATACGGGTCCCGAAGCTATTGATTCCCGCCGTTGCGCCCCCGAAGCGCGTGCCTGCGTCCCGTCAGACCGCGATGCTTGTTCTAAAACACAATATATATGCGCCTAAAGACGTTGATTAACGCTTTCGATGCGTATACACACAGCTTGGCGTGCTGAATACTCGCAAAAATGCACGCCGCTCCCTATGGGACCCGTCTGCGGCAGGCGCGAAGCGAGTCGGAGCTTCGCAGAACGGGGCTTGGCGCATTGCTTGGCGGGCCCGGGGCCCTGCCGCAGGCCTTTGGTGCTGTGGAAAACGCCCGTGCTCGCGTCTGGCTGTGTGGCAAATGTCAGACGG
>JAIHVJ010000388.1 GCA_022720335.1 Collinsella sp. | reverse complement strand
GGGCCGGGGCGGCCTGGTTAGGTTTGGGAAGTTCGCGAAGCCCACTTCCCAAACCTAACCAGGCCGCCCCGGCCCTCGTGGGATAGATAGGAGGGGGAATAGATGAGCTTTACGAGCGTGGCGTTGCAGATGGTGACGGTCTCTTTGCCGATCCTGTTGGGGTGGTGTATCTCCAAGCTGGGGTTTATGAAGGCCGAGTTTGAGCGCGAGCTTTCGCGTTTGCTGCTGCAGGTGGCGTTGCCGTGCTTGGTGCTTTCGTCGGCGTTGGGTGATGATGTGCAGCTGCCGAGCGTTGCCGATACGTTTTCGCTCATGGGTTTGTCTGTCGTCATGTATGTGGTGGCGATCGTTATTGCGTTCGTTGTCACGGCTGCTCTTCGTGTGCCCAAAGGCACTGAATGTTCGTATCGCTTTGCCGTGCTCTTTGGTAATGCCGGCTTTATCGGTTTTCCGGTTGTTCAGGCAGTGCTTGGCAAGCAGGCGTTGCTCTACGCTTCGATTGCGCTCATCCCTCTCAATATATTTATGTTTACCGTCGGTGTCATGCTCTTTAGTGGCGCACAGGGCGGCCTTAAGAAGCAGCTGCGAAACCTTGCGGCTTGCTGCAAAAATCCCGGCCTTATCGCGAGCCTTGTTGTGCTCGTGATCGTGTTGACGGGATGGACCGATTGGGGCGTGGTGGGCGATTCGATTTCCATCGTGGGTACCATGACCACCCCGGCGGCGCTGCTGCTCATGGGCTCGTCTATCGCCAAGTATCGTCCGCTCGATATGCTCACCAACTGGCGTGCCTATGTCGCCGTAGCGTTTCGCCTAGTTATCGTGCCCGTGGCGTGCCTTGCCGTGGCCCGCGTGTGGCCGGGCATGACGCCTATGTTTATCACGACGCTCGTACTCGAGATGGCCATGCCCGTGGGCAGCAACGGCACGCTGTACTGTCTCCAATACGGCAAGGACGCACGCCCCATGATGCAGTGCACCTTCCTGTCGATCATCTGCTCCATCTTGACGATCCCTCTCGTAACCATGCTGTGCGGGTAGCGGATAGCATCCGGGACGGTCTCGCACTGGGGCCGCCCGGAGGCGGCCCTCTCGACCGTTTCGATATGCGGGGGCTGATTTTTTTAATGTATTGGGGACATGGCTGTTGCTGCCTTGGAAACAGGAAGTCTTACTATGGCTAGCCCGAGATACATCGCCGGGGCCGGGGTGCCTGCTTTG